>CAVIOJ010000099.1:0-6682 GCA_963644225.1 Lachnospiraceae bacterium
AAAATATCCCTTGACACCGGCTTATAGAAGAGTTTTTTTATCTCCTCTTCGTCCCTTGTGATTCCCAAAATCCATATCAATTTCGTCACAATAGCTTCAGTTGTCATATCAAAAGCCTCTATGAGGGATAATTTTTCTTTGATGGACTGACCTACGGCATATACTTCCATATCGCTGCCTTCGTGAGCAACCTGAGTTGTTATAACTATCGTTTTTCCTTTTTTTATCCATTCTTCTATGGCAGCTTCAAAATCCTGATTCTCATAATGAGGAATCCCGCCAACGCCAAATCCTTCTAGAACAACCGCATCATAGTCCCTTTCGAGATAAGAAAAAATCGAAGCATCAATTCCCGGGATCAATTTCAACGCAAAAACTCTGGCGCTAAAATCATGATAAAAAATCGTCTTTTCCTCTGGCTTTGGCTCCTCAATATAATAAACAACCTGATGATTTCTAAAAATAGCAATATTGGGATAGTCAACGCTGGCAAAGGCATTATAACTTTTGGTTCTGGATTTCCTTGCTCTGGTTCCTAAAATAACCTTGTTGTCAAATACCACATGCACTCCGCTCGCTCTCTCATCAGCCGCATAGATAAATGCATGTAAAAGATTATCCCTTGCATCTGTATTTTCAGCCGCAATGGTTATCTGCGATCCCGTAATCACAATCGGTTTTACGCTATTTTGGATGAAATAAGAAAGGGCGGCTGCCGTATAGGCTAAAGTATCAGTTCCATGAGTCACAACAAACCCATCATAGCTTTCGTATCTTTCTTCTATGCATTCCACAAGTGCCTGCCAATGTTTTGCATACACATTTGTACTGTCCACATTAAAAAGCTGGACTGTATCAATCTTGCAAACCGATAGTACCTCGGGTATATATGTAATAATTTCTTCAGATGTAATCTGGGGAACAAGTCCCTTTCTAGTCTCAACAGATGCAATCGTACCGCCAACTGCAATCATACAAATTTTTTTCATATGTCTATATCTTTCTTATTTTTAAAATTTAGTTAAATTAGCATTGCCATGCTTACCACCGCATCCTCTAAAAGATGGGATTCAATGCAAATCTTCTCCTTGCGGTCTGCTTTGTAAATTGCATCAACATGCATGTAATCCGCTTTAAAAGATGCCACTAATTTTTCAAGGTCTATGTCTCCAATTTCAGAAACTAAATACTCCTTGCCATTTTCCTTATTTTCTTTTTCCTTTTTTAGAAGATCTAGCATATCACACTTTTTACAGATTTCTAGCAATGGCAAATCAAGACATTTGGCTACAGCCTCCTTGCAAGTCCATAAGTAGGTAAAATAAAAATCAGATTCTTTTTCTTTAGATATAAAGTCAGATTCTTCTTTTGTAAAAAAACGACTGGCTACCGATGCTTTATATCTTCCATACATCTCCACATCGATTCCTACCGGCTCACTCGATGTGATGCAGGCTACCCACTTTCTGCAGTGAGAAAGTGAAAAAAAGATTCCATCCATAAGAGGCTTGCTGCGATCTGAGTGCTTGTATACAAACGGCTCTTCAATTCCTTTATCCCTCAACATCTCTTCAAGCAAGGCGCCACCAAAGATAGACTGCATACGCAAATTTTCATTTTTAAGGCTATCGGCCTTTGCTCTGCGATACGGACTAAGCGAATCATAAATTTCCTCCAAGGAATAATGGTTTTCCCCCGATTCCATGGAAAAATCACATTTGGTATTTTCATCACCATCCGGGCCATAGTAAGGAAGTCTCTTGACCCTATAATCAGCAAAATTTGAAATCTTCATAACGACACAATCCCTGTTTGTACCAGTTGCAATTTTTACAGCTGTCTTCAAATACTTCCTTAGTCAGATACCGCTTTGCTATCTGCATAAGTTCGTCGTAGGTATAACTTTCTTTCTCTTTTAAATGAAGCGGTCCAAGGAGATTTTCATCCTTGCTCTTTACATGATTGCCCTCATCTCCACAATAAACCCCATCAACCAAATTAGGACACTTTTTGCAGATTTCGTCTGGATCTGTGACAAGAAGAAGCGACTCATCCGAATGCTCTTTTAACCAGGTAACCATTGCTGTCATATTTTCGCAAAAAGGACCGCTATAGCCATAACCCTGATATAGATTTGTACACATAATATGATGTACTCGAAAGCTTTTCATTTTAGGTTCTCCTTATTTGGCATGCAAAAATTAATCTCTTCGGCAGGGTTGCAAGTTATTTATTGTAAGTTTCTCTAGCACTCTCACCCGTGGCATAATCAATGGAAATTCCAGGCTGTACGTTATAGCAAAATACATCAAAACAGATGCCCGCTCCTGCATCTTCTACCGACCAGGCTTCCATGCGTACGCCACTGGCCAAAAGATTGTCTCCTTCAAAAACAGGAGTCACGCGATATAAGACATGATTTTCTGTCTCATCCACATAGTCATCCACCATATCCTCAAAAGGAAGCATGCCCTCAACATTCATATAGCGAGTTCCCGTGATAAGATTTTTTTCATTGGCATTTTCACCTGTCAGTTGATAACCGATCAGATGGCAGCGGTTATACAGATAATTGCCGTCGATCAGGTCGTTATATTTGACCGTATGCCAGCCACTCGGCCGTACCTGGCCGATTTCCCCACGTTTCTCGGTCGGCTGGGTCTCCTTGCATACATTGGCAAAAGTCACTGTACACCGACCAAGGTCATCCAAATCTCCATAATATTCAAAGGCATCAGTAAGTTCTTTTTCCTCCTCCGAAAAATCCGGCACATTATCTCCTATTACAACATAAGGCTGATCGCTATAATCCGGTATATCACTAAGAGACGTAGCAGTAATTTCTGTTGATATTTCATCAGGAAGCTGCGAACTGTTAGAATCCGTCGAACCATTTCCAATTCGGCCAAAATTGATGCCAAAAATAAGTGCCGCAACCACCATGGCACTGGCTGTTATTTTATTTCTCCTTGGTCTTTTATATCTGTTCATCATTTTTTCCTTATCATGTATTTTATTCTTTTTATGCCCGTCTATTATAGCGCATTTTTCCTCTGCCTTGCATCCCCTTTTATTTTGTGATTTAATAAGCGCGAAGATGCAAAAAGGAGGTTGTTTTCCAATGAAGAAAGAATTGAACTGGGCAGTGATTGGTACCGGCGTAATCGCCAATGAAATGGCACAGGCACTGCAAAAAATGGGCAAAAATCTCTACGGTGTCGCCAACCGCACGCAAAAAAAAGCCCTATCATTTGCAGAGAAATATCATGTCACAAAGGTCTATGACAAGATCGATGATGTCTTTTCCGACGAAAATGTAGATGTCATCTATCTTACAACGCCTCATAATACCCACTATGCTTTTATGGAAAAGGCACTCCTCCACGGCAAGCATCTGCTGGTAGAAAAATCGATCACCTTAAACAGTCTGGAACTGGAAAAAGCCATGGCACTTGCCAAAGAAAAAAATTTGGTTCTAGGAGAAGCCATGACCATCTGGCATATGCCTCTTTACAAAGAATTGTGGCATATCGTAGAAAGCGGTGAACTCGGAAAAGTCCAGATGATCACCGTCAATTTTGGAAGTTTCAAAGAATATGATATGAAAAATCGCTTTTTTAACTTAGATCTTGCGGGCGGTGCCATGTTAGATATCGGTGTCTATGCTCTCTCCATCGTCCGTAGTTTTATGCAAAAGACTCCGGATCAGATCGTCAGTCAATGGCTGCCTTCCCCGACCGGCTCCGATGAACAGGCGACCATGCTTTTACAAAATGATCTTGGGCAGATGGCTACCGTAGCCTTATCCATGCATTCCAAGCAGCCAAAACGCGCCATGATCAGTTTAGAAAAAGGCTATATCGAGATCATGGAATACCCACGAGCCGATAAAGCCTTTATCGTCGATGCCGCAACAGGCGACAGACGTGAGATTTGCGCCGGTCAGACGGCAAATGCCCTCTATTATGAGATGCAGGATATGGAAGAAGCCATCCTTTCTGGGGATGATGGCATCATGCGCCTTGACCAGTCCAAAGATGTCATGAATATCATGACAAAGATCCGTAAAGACTGGCATCTAAAATACCCGGGCGAAGTCTGGTAATTAGTGGACACGAACCTTTCCCACACATTTTTTGACCGGGGATGCCTGACTTCCTGCACGCATGCCCGGTTTGTGTGCTATGCTCGGTGGTAAAATCGCATAGGAGCCGGCAGTAAGTACCATATGACACATTTCTGCCGCTTCCTGCCAAAATGCCACGTCACGGTCTGCATCGTAGTCTTCCTCTTTAGTAAGTCCAGCTACACTTACCGTATCAATAGCTTCCTCTCCTGAGATAAGCCACTGGATATCAGTATATTTCTGGTGGGTTTCAAGACGGCAAGCATCCGCCTCCTTGGTCTCATATTCCTGGATCATAAAATAAAAATCATCATCCACCTGATAATTTCCCACCTCAAGAGATTTTAAATCCTGATTTTTTAAATATTCGATTGCTTCTGATATAGTCATTTCTGTTCTCCTTTTAAATCAAAATCATTATGTACTAGCATAACATTTTTTCAACTGCCAGACTAGACTAAAGAAAAAAGCCAACCAAAATGACTCAAGTCAATTTGGCTGGCTCTTTAACTTTTTATAGAGTTGTAAAATTACTATTACAGTAAAATTTAGAACTTGCCTGCGTCAGCAGCTTCCTGTACAGATACAGCAACAGCAACGGTAGCACCTACCATTGGGTTGTTACCCATACCGATAAGTCCCATCATCTCAACGTGAGCTGGAACTGAAGAAGAACCTGCGAACTGAGCGTCAGAGTGCATACGTCCTAAAGTATCTGTCATACCATAAGAAGCAGGACCTGCAGCCATGTTGTCTGGGTGAAGTGTACGTCCTGTACCACCGCCTGATGCTACTGAGAAGTACTTCTTACCCTGCTCGATACATTCTTTCTTGTATGTACCAGCTACTGGATGCTGGAAACGAGTTGGGTTTGTAGAGTTACCTGTGATAGATACACCTACATTTTCCTTGTGCATGATTGCTACACCTTCCTGAACATCGTCAGCACCGTAGCACTTAACTGTAGCACGAAGGCCATCTGAATAAGCTTTTTCATAAACTACATTGAGCTCAGCCTTCTTGTAGTCGTATTTGGTCTCTACATAAGTAAATCCGTTGATACGAGAGATGATCTGTGCAGCATCTTTTCCAAGACCGTTCAAGATAACACGAAGTGGTTTCTGGCGAACTTTGTTGGCCTTCTCAGCGATACCAATAGCACCTTCTGCTGCTGCGAATGACTCATGTCCTGCCAAGAAGCAGAAGCACTCTGTCTCTTCCTCTAATAACATCTTTCCAAGGTTACCATGGCCAAGACCAACCTTACGGTGATCAGCAACAGAACCTGGAATACAGAAAGCCTGAAGTCCTTCACCGATTGCAGCTGCTGCATCAGCGGCTCTGCGGCATCCCTTCTTGATTGCGATAGCTGCACCTACTGTGTAAGCCCAGCATGCATTTTCAAAACAGATAGGCTGGATCTTCTTTACCTGATCGTAAACATCAAGTCCAGCGTCTTTTGTAATTTTTTCAGCTTCTTCAATAGAGCTGATACCATAGCTATTTAAAACAGCGTTGATCTGGTCAATTCTTCTTTCATATGATTCAAATAAAGCCATCTTTTTCGTCTCCTTTCTATTACTCTACTCTAGGGTCAATAATCTTAACTGCGCCCTGCTCTGGAGTAACACGTCCGTAAGAACCAGAAGCCTTCTCCCAAGCTGTGTTAGCATCATCACCCTTTTTGATGAAGTCAGTCATCTTTCCAAGTGAAACGAACTGATAGCCGATAACTTCGTTGTCAGCATCTAAAGCGATACCTGTAACATATCCTTCTGCCATCTCAAGATAACGAACACCTTTTTCTTTTGTTGCGTACATTGTACCAACCTGTGAACGAAGTCCCTTACCTAAATCCTCAAGTCCTGCACCAATTGCAAGTCCATCATCAGAGAATGCTGACTGTGTACGACCGTAAACGATCTGTAAGAACAACTCTCTCATAGCTGTATTGATAGCATCACATACAAGGTCTGTATTTAATGCCTCAAGGATTGTCTTTCCCTGTAAAATTTCTGCTGCCATAGCTGCAGAGTGTGTCATTCCTGAACAACCGATGGTCTCAACCAAAGCTTCCTCAATAACACCATTTTTAACATTTAAAGATAATTTACATGCACCCTGCTGTGGAGCACACCAGCCTACACCATGTGTAAAACCAGAAATATCTTCAATCTTTTTTGCATGTACCCATTTTCCTTCTTCAGGAATTGGAGCTGGTTCATGTTTTGCGCCCTTAGCAATTGGACACATGTTTTCAACTTCCTTTGTGTAAATCATTATAAGACTCCTTTCATAATACATATAGCACGCCTTGTTTTGCATGCTCAATTAGTTAAAAATATAACTAACACACTGCGAGTATTTTCTCACATTTTAAGCCTTTCGTCTAGACCTTTTTCGGTCTTTTGCAAAGCTTAATCCTCTTTTTTTCTTACCACTTGATCCTTGCTTTTAAAAATAGAATTCGTAGGAATCACTCCTCGAACACAAGAGACCGGATAAATATTTGAATGTGGGCAAACTACAGTTCCTGGGTTTAGCACAGAGTTGCAT
>CAVIOJ010000100.1:0-355 GCA_963644225.1 Lachnospiraceae bacterium
GACGTATTCCTAAGAGAGGTTTCACTTGCAGAAACTCTAAGGATATCGTTGGTATCAACTTATCATACCTTGAGAGATTCGAGGATGGCGCTACTGTTTCTGTAGAGACATTAGTTGAAGCTGGTATTGTTAAAAATACTAGAGACGGTGTTAAGATCCTTGGCAACGGCGAGCTTACAAAGAAGCTTACAGTTCAGGCAAACGCATTCAGCGCAAGCGCAAAAGAAAAGATTGAGGCTCTTGGCGGCAAAGCAGAGGTGATCTAATGCTAGAAACACTCCGCAATGCATTTAAAATTAAAGAATTACGAAAAAGAATCGGATTTACATTTTTAATGCTCATTGTAGTGCGAATT
>CAVIOJ010000100.1:365-3278 GCA_963644225.1 Lachnospiraceae bacterium
CGAATTGGAAGTCAGCTTCCGATTCCCGGAGTGGATCCAGATGTATTTTCACAGTTATTTGCAGGCAGCGGCGACGCTTTGAATTTCTTTGATGCGATTACTGGTGGATCTTTTGAAAATATGTCTATTTTCGCTCTGAATATCACACCATACATTACATCTTCTATTATCATGCAGTTGCTTACTATTGCTTTTCCTAAGTTAGAGGAAATGCAAAGAGATGGTGAGCAGGGACGTAAGAAGATGACACAGATTACCAGATATGTGACCATTGCACTCGCATTGATTCAGTCCATTGCTATGGCAATTGGATTTGGTCGTTCTGGTTATTTGACAGAGTATAATGCACTCTATGTTATTACAACTGTTGTTGCACTCACTGCAGGATCTTCAGTTCTTATGTGGATTGGTGAGAGAATTACAGAAAAGGGAATCGGAAATGGTATCTCTATCGTTCTTGTAATCAACATCATTTCACGTATTCCAAGTGATCTGACTTCATTATATGAGCAGTTCATTACAGGAAAGACTCTTGCAAAGGGATTGCTTGCAGCTGTAATTATCGCAGCAATCATTATCGCTGTTGTAATCCTTGTAGTATTCTTACAGGGTGCTGAGCGCAAGATTCCGGTTCAGTATTCACAGAAGATTCGTGGAAATCGTTCTGTAGGCGGAGCAAAGTCAGAGATTCCTCTGAAGGTTAATACAGCTGGTGTTATCCCAGTTATTTTTGCTCAGTCGCTTTTACAGACACCAGTTATTATCTGTACTTTACTTGGTAAGACCGGTGGTACAGGATTCTGGGCCAAACTGCTTCGCGGTATGTCTCAGTCAAACTGGTTTGATCCAGACAATTGGATTTATACCATTGGTGCTGCAGTTTATGTTCTTCTTATTATTGGATTTGCATATTTCTACACATCAATTACATTTAACCCACTTGAGATTGCAAACAATCTTAAGAGACAGGGTGGAACAATTCCTGGTTATCGTACGGGAAAAGACACCAGTGATTATTTGCAGGGTGTTTTAAATTACATTATTTTTATTGGAGCAATCGGTCTTTCTATCGTTGCACTTATTCCAATCATCTTTAATGGTTTGTTCTCTGCGAGTGTTTCATTCGGCGGTACATCCATCATCATCATTGTTGGTGTAGTTATCGAGACATTGAAGCAGGTAGAGTCACAGATGCTTGTACGTAATTACAAGGGATTCTTAAATGATTAGATTGTAACCTTACGGGAGATGCGGCACTAGCTGTATCTCCTAAGGTGTTATAAGGAGGTTTTTACCGTGAAGATTATTATGTTGGGTGCTCCTGGTGCTGGAAAAGGTACACAGGCAAAACAAATTGCTGCAAAATATGAAATTCCACATATTTCTACGGGAGATATTTTCCGTGCCAATATTAAAAATGGAACTGATCTTGGTAAAAAGGCAAAAGAGTATATGGATCAGGGCCTTTTAGTTCCAGATGAACTTACATGTGATTTGGTTGTTGATCGTATCAATCAGGACGATTGTGCAAATGGATTTGTATTAGATGGATTTCCACGTACTATTCCACAGGCACAGTGCTTGGATGAGGCTTTGGAAAAGATGGGACAAAAGATGGATTTCGCCATCGATGTTGATGTGCCAGATTCAAATATTGTAAATCGTATGTCAGGACGTAGAGCATGTCTTGCATGTGGTGCAACATATCATATCGTAGCAATTCCACCTAAAAAAGAAGGTATTTGTGATGCTTGTGGCAAAGAATTGGTTTTGCGTGATGATGACAAGCCAGAGACAGTTCAGAAGAGACTTGATGTCTATCATGAGCAGACACAGCCATTGATTGACTATTATAAAAATCAGGGCATTTTGCATTCAGTAGTTGGAACCAAGCCGATGGAAGAAGTTTTTGCTGACATCGAGGCAGTTTTAGGAGAATAGAGATGTCTGTTACAATAAAATCTGCCCAGGAATTAGAGTATATGAGAGAGGCTGGAAGGATTCTTGCAGCGGTTCATCAGACTTTAGGCGACGCCCTTTGTGAAGGAATGTCCACCAAGGAGATCGATACTTTAGGTGAGGAAGTGATTCGCAGTTTTGGTTGTGAGCCATCATTTTTGAATTACATGGGATATCCCGCTTCAGTATGTGTCTCTGTCAATGATGAAGTAGTACATGGCATCCCATCAGAGGATCGCATCATCGTAAATGGAGATATTGTCAGCTTGGATATCGGTGTTATTTACAAGGGCTACCATTCAGATGCAGCCAGAACACATGGCGTTGGTGAGATTTCCAAGGAGGCAAGTGATCTTATCGAGGTTACTCGCCAGAGCTTTTTTGAGGGAATGAAAAAAGCTGTTGCAGGCAATCATCTCAATGATATTTCCGCAGCCATCGGAGACTATGCTACAAAGCAGGGCTATGGCGTGGTAAGAGATCTGGTTGGACATGGCATTGGAACTCATTTGCACGAGGAACCAGAGATCCCTAATTATAGAAAGCTTCGCAGGGGAATCAAATTAAAACCGGGAATGACCTTTGCAGTTGAACCGATGATTAATGTGGGAAGTCCAAATGTGGTTTGGATGGATGATGAGTGGACTGTTGTTACAGAAGATGAAACGCTATCAGCCCATTACGAAAATACCATTATTATAAGAGATGGTCGTCCAGAAATTCTTACTTTGACAGAAAGCGAGAAGGGCCTATGGACCAATTAGTACTTGCAAAGTCTTTGGCGGGACATGACAAAAATCATTACTATGTGATTTGCCAAGAATCAGAAGATTTGGTTTTCCTTGCCAATGGGACTACGAAGAAACTTCTCAACCCAAAGAAAAAGAAAAAAATTCATATACAGGTTATAAAAAAACTTCCGGATGAAATTTTAGAGGAAGCAAAGAAATATCC
>CAVIOJ010000101.1:0-2008 GCA_963644225.1 Lachnospiraceae bacterium
GCACCATGTGTGTAGCAGTATCAGAGGAAGGATTGTACTTACCCTCGACCTTATTGCCCTGCAAGTCTACAACAACCATATCTTCCGGTGTTAATTTGTCATAATCTACACCGCTTGGCTTGATGACAAAAAGTCCTGATTCTCTGTCGATACCGCTGACATTTCCCCATGTAAAAGTTACCAAACCGTATTTTGGCAAAAGCATATTTGCCTCGTATACTTCTTCCTTTAATTTTTCAAGCATAAAATCACCTCATAATTTATTATTCTTTTAAACATTTAACGCAGTCGGATTTCATACTCCAACTGCGCTAAAAGTCTATTACTCTTGATTCAATGTCGCAACTGCTGTCTGTTCTACAGAAATTGCCTCTTTAAATCGCTTTGCATAGGTCTCAAAACCTTCTACATCCTTTGGATCTGGATCAACGGATTGAGAAGCAGAATCTGCAAATACACGATTTGCCAGATAATCTTCCAAAGATTCGCCCTCATTCTTATTTACCAGGTATGCAGCCAAAAGTGCCATACCCCAAGGGCCGCCTTCTCCGGCAGTCTCCATAACAGATACCGATGTATCAAGTGCTGCAGCCAGATAATTCTGAGCTACACCCTTGGTCTTAAAGATACCGCCATGTCCATAGATGGCATCAATCTCCACATGCTCTTTTTGCAAAAGCAAATCCATGCCCACCTTGAGAGCCCCAAAGCTGGCATACAGATGAGACCGCATAAAGTTGGCAAGTGTAAACTTGCTTTCTGGGGTGCGAACAAAGAGTGGTCGGCCTTCCTTGCAATCCATGATATTTTCGCCAGATAAAAATCCGTAAGATAAAAGTCCGCCACAATCCGGATCCGCCTCTAAAGACTTGCGATAGAGGGTTCCGTATAGCTCATCTCCGGAAACTTTTACTCCAAAAGTCTCTAGAACCTGACCACACAAGCCAACCCACGCATTCAAGTCGCTGGTGCAGTTGTTGGCATGAACCATGGCCACAAGACTTCCGTCTGGAGTTGTTACCATGTCGATCTGTGGATAATATTTTTCCAATTCCTTTTCCAAAACAACCATGGAAAATACAGAAGTTCCGGCTGAGACATTACCTGTACGCTGCTTGACGCTGTTGGTAGCCGCCATACCAGTTCCCGCATCTCCTTCTGGAGGAGCGATAGGAATTCCTGCCTCAAGTTCACCAGTCGGATCTAAGAGTTTTGCGCCCTCTTCTGTAAGGATGCCAGCACTTTCTCCGGCAAGACGAACCTCTGGCAAAATATCCTTTAACTGCCAAGGGAAATGATATTTGTCAACCAGGCCATCAAATTTTTCTATCATGGCCGCATCATAATTTTTGGTCTTTGGATCAATCGGGAACATACCAGAAGCATCACCCACACCGATAACCTTCTGCCCAGTCATCTGCCAGTGGATATAGCCCGCTAATGTGGTAAAGAAAGTCACATCCTTAACGTGATCTTCCCCATTTAAAATAGCCTGATACAGATGGGAAATGCTCCAACGCTCAGGAATATTGTATGAAAAAAGCTGGCTCAATTCTGCTGCAGCAGGACCGGTCGTAGAATTTCTCCATGTCCTAAATGGAACCAAAAGTTTTCCATCCTTATCAAAAGCCAGATAACCATGCATCATGGCTGAAAAACCAAGTGCAGCAACTTTTGTCAATTTCACATCGTATTTGTCTGCCACATCCTTTTTTAGATTGGCATAGGCATCCTGCAAGCCTGCCCAGATCTCATCATCATGGTAGGTCCAGAATCCATTTTCCAGACGGTTCTCCCATACATGATCCCCGCTTGCGATTGGCTTGTGGGCCTCATCGATCAGCACTGCCTTGATTCTCGTCGAACCAAATTCTATTCCGAGGATTGCCTTTCCACCGGCAATCAATTCACCTATATTTCCCATAAGTACCTCCTCAATCCATATTCTGTTGTCATCACAGGGAACTTTTGTCAACTTCCCTCTTATGCCATCGTAAATCTAGTATAG
>CAVIOJ010000102.1:0-4380 GCA_963644225.1 Lachnospiraceae bacterium
GGATTTCTCTCCTGGATTTTTCTCTTAGACTTTTCATTCCAATTTCTATCATGTTATAGAAAATTGGATTTTCCTACTCTAGATTTCCTGTGCGTCCTTCTTGATAAATCCAAGCATGAACATGGTCACGATAGAACCGATTACCCATGAGAGGATGTAGAGGAGTGGCTTGCCTACGGTTGCGAATACGAAGATTCCACCGTGTGGTGCCATAAGTGTGCATCCGAAGAATGCGCTGAGTCCGCCGGCGATACCTGCTCCAACCAAGGTACAAGGGATAACATGTCCAGGATCTGATGCTGCAAATGGAATAGCACCTTCTGTGATGAATGAACATCCCATAACGAGGTTAGAAACCATAGAGCCGCGCTCTGCCTCGGTAAACTTCTTTGGGAAGAAACGGCAAGCAAGTGCGATACCGATTGGAGGAACCATACCACCAACCATTACTGATGCCATTGCGATGTAGCAAGCCTGTACTGCTGGGTCGCTGGCCTGTGCTCCACTTGTCATAAGGTCTGCTGCAGTAGAGAGCATTCCTGTACCAAATACGTAAGCCGCCTTGTTGATTGGGCCTCCCATGTCGATTGCCATCATGGCTCCCAGGATACATCCCAAGAGGGCGATAAGTCCTGCATTTGCAAGAGCTGTAAGCATTGCTGAAAGTCCTGTATTGATGAGTCCGATAAGTGGATTAAAGATAAAGCACATCAAAACACTTACGATAAAAATACCGCACACTGGGTAAATCAATGTAGGCTTGATACCATCCAAAGACTCAGGCAGTTTGTCGCAGAGTTTTCGCAGGAACAAAATAATGTAGCCAGCAAGGAAACCTACCAGGATACCGCCAAGGAAACCAGATACTGTATTACCACCATCTGCGCCCTGGAAAGCGAACTGTTTTACAAACTCTGAGAATCCGCCGAGGTTGCTCCAGTCGTAGTCTGTCACCAAAGCATTTCCACTCGATGCTAAAAGTCCTCCGGTAAAACCAACTGCAAGTCCCGGTCTGTCAGCGATAGAATAAGCGATGTAACCAGCAAGTACTGGAACCATCAGTCCCATGGCAAGACCGCCGCAATATTTGAAGAAAGCAGAAACAGGTGTACAAGAACCGAAGCTTCCTCCACCGATTGCACCATATCCCATCAAGGTATCAATCAAAAATGCGATTGCGGTAAGAATACCACCACCGATAACGAATGGAAGCATGTGTGATACACCACTCATCAGGTGGGTATAAATCTGATGTCCGATGCTGCCATTTGCAGAAGATACATTTTCTGTCTTCTTGGCACCAGCTGCCTTGTAGGCCTTCGCGTCGCCCTTCTTTGCTTTTTCAACAAGCTCTGCTGCCTTGCTGATACCGTCTGCAACCTTGCACTCGATGACTGGCTTGCCATCAAAACGATCCATAGGAACCTTGGTATCGGCTGCCACGATAACACCTGCTGCCTTTGCAATCTCATCTGCGGTCAAAACATTTTTTGCTCCGCCAGATCCACGGGTCTCAACCTTGATTGCAACCCCTGCTGCTGCAGCTGCTTTTTCCAAAGCCTCAGCTGCCATATAGGTATGGGCAATTCCGGTAGGACATCCTGTTACAGCTACCACGAAAGTTCCTTCTGTCGCTACAGGTGCTTCCTTTTTCTCCTCAGCCTCTACCTTGTCAGCCTCAGCCGCATCGATAACTGCCAAAAATTCTTCTGGAGTCTTTGCAGCCTTCAAGCCTGCAGTGAATTTTTCATCCATCAAAAGTACAGACAGGCGGCTAAGTACATCAAGATGTACATTTTCTTCTGTGTTTGGTGCAGCAATCAAGAAAATGAGATTGACTGGCGCTCCATCTAATGCGTCGTAATCCACGCCTTCCGGCACAACCATAGCTGCAAGTCCAGGTGCGCTGACTGCGTCAGATTTGCAGTGAGGAATGGCAATTCCATCGCCGATTCCGGTGGTTCCTTCCTCCTCTCTGGCAAATACACCCTTCAGATAAGCATCTGCATCGGTGATATTTCCCTTTTTGCACATAAGCTCTACCATCTGATTGATGGCTTCAGATTTGTCCTTTGGTGCCCCCGCGAGTGAAATACTCTCCACACCAAGCAAGTCTCTTACTCTCATGTGTTCTCCTCCTTTTTACCTTTCCTATGATTGCGAATGTCCCCACATCCGCTTGGCCTTGCGGCCTATATAAGTAGCCTTGCGGCTTACTTGCGTATATTTATGCTCTAAACCGTCGTGCCAGTTTCTAATCTGCTCTTGCATGAGGCTAATACGTTGTACCGTATTCTAGTCTGCTCTAGCTGGCGACTGGTTCTTCGAACCTGTGAGCATCCTGGTGGATATTTTAACCTCGTATCTGTCCAAGCAGCGCTTCCACTTCTTCCTTGGTAGCTAACTCATCTGAAAATGCTGATGCAGATCCGGTGCAAAGTCCCATGTAAAATGCCGTCTCATAGTCGTGATTTTCGCGATAGCCTGCTATAAATCCGGCCACCATGGAATCTCCGGCGCCGACGGAATTTTTAACCTTGCCAACTGGCGGCTTGCTGTCAAATCTCTGTCCATCCTCCGTAAGAAGAAGGGCTCCGTCTCCTGCCATGGAAACAAGGACATTTCTGGCCCCCATCTCCTGAAGCTTTGCCGCATAGGTAAATACTTCCTCTTTGTCTGTCAGCTCTACGCCAAATATCTCTCCAAGCTCGTGGTTATTTGGCTTGATCAAAAATGGATGATGCGGCAAAACCTTTACCAAAAGATCTCGGGTCGCATCCACGATAATATGCAAATCTTTTTTCTCTAGGTGCTTCATGATGTCCATATAGATGTCATCCGGCATCACGGAAGGAATACTTCCCGCCAAAACAAGGGCATCTCCATCGCAAAGTTTATCCAACTGAGCATACAGCTTGTCGATGTGTTTTTTTGCAATGGCCGGTCCCATGCCGTTGATCTCCGTCTCCTCGGTGGAACGAAGCTTGACATTGATGCGGCTCATGCCCTCATCCACGCGAATGAAGTCAGATTTGACACCTTTTTGCTCGAGAAGTCTTACTATCTCGTCTCCGGTAAAACCTGCCATAAATCCAAGGGCTGTACTCTCAACTCCCAAGTTCTGCAAAACCATGGAAACGTTGATTCCCTTGCCGCCCGGAAACATCAGCTCGCTGGCAGTACGATTAGTTCGCCCCAGCGTAAAATCGTCCACAGAAACGATGTAGTCTAACGACGGATTAAAAGTAACGGTGTAAATCATTGTCCTACCTCCTTGATATTCGATGATTTTTTATATTCACTCGGTGACTGACTGGTCAAAATCGTCACATCAGAAAAATCAGCAAAAGTCACAGTGGAAATCTCGCCAAACTTGCTGGAATCTGCAAGTATAAATGCCTCCTTGGAATGCTCGATGGCCTGTCGCTTGATCATGGCCTCCTTGACTTCCGGAGTAGTAAGGCCCTGTTTTTTAGTGATACCATTGGCTCCGAAAAATCCCTTGGTAAAATTGTATTTTGAAATGGAGCGAACTGCTTCCTCACCTACGATGGCATCTGTGGTAGCCTTGAACTCACCCCCGAGAATATAGACCAGACATCCTAGTGCGGATAACTTTCTGGCATGGCCGATAGCATTGGTAACATATGTAGCATTGCGGTTGATATCCTCGTCAATCATCAATTCTGTCGTAGTACCAGCATCGATATAAACAACATCGGAATCCATAATCAGCCCGGCTGCATATTTGGCAACTCTTGCCTTGTCCTCCACGTTGCGGCTGCGGCGAAGTTCGTAATCGTCATCCTTGGTCTGATAGGAAGTACTCTCCTTTAAAACTGCACCACCATGGACCTTGGTCAACTGGCCTCTGGCATCAAGTGTATTTAGATCTCTTCGGATAGTCGATTCCGATGCATCCAAGCGCTCCATCAGCTCCGTAGCAGTAACCGTGCCCTTCTCCCGTAAAATATTAAGTATCTTTGTAAATCTCTCTTCAGCTAACAAAAATATCAACTCCCGTCAAAAACATTCAAAACCGTTCATTTGATGTTGTAAGTATATATCCGTTTTCCGTCATTTTCAATCATTTTCCGTCAAAAATCTTCACCAAAATCCTGGTACGCATTTTGTACAAAATACACGATACGACTTTTCTGAAGCAAAAAAGAGCCAAGGCATAATGCCTTAGCTCTCATAATCCTTTAAACATAAATTTTCACACGATTATAACTTTAATCTGCCAGCCGCCGGCAAAACAGGCGCGGGGCAAGGCTAGCCAAACATTTCGCGAAAATTGCGTGAATTTGTTAGGTATCAATTTTCGGCTTGGGGTTTGTGTACATTTAAAGCTGAAGACTTGCGACGCGTCGTCCGCCT
>CAVIOJ010000103.1:0-3659 GCA_963644225.1 Lachnospiraceae bacterium
CTAGCTCTGCATTGTTACATAATGGCTCAACCATTTTGACAGGGGTCAAGAGTATGACAAATCTTTTAGAAGATAATAATAAAAAATAACTTCTCATAAAAAAATCCTTAGAATAGAAGACTATCCTAAGGATTTTTTATTTGCGCAAATGCCGACTATGCAATTGGTGTGGTGCCATCATCGGTATAGAGTTCGTAGTCTGCGTCGCTATAGCCGATATATTCTATAGTATTCATATCAATTGCATCCACATATTCTGCCGCTGAAACGATTGGAATTTTATGGCCGTTTCTGATAAAAAGTGGCACTTCGTTTAGAGCTACATCGATGTAGTTCCATCCAGGAACCATTTCTATTTTTTGTATTTCTCCATTGGCAAGGAATTTTACAAAGATCATTTCCTCAGGAAGATAAACCGGTCGTCCTGTAGCATTTTGTGTATATACAGGTGCAATCATGATATCGTCGCCTAACATCAACTGATCTTCGATTCTTTTTGCAATCTTATCATTTGGATAGGTGAAGGCCAGAGGCTTAAAATATAAGTCATCGTTTAGGGCTGCTTTCATAAACTCACTGTAGAGGTATGGGAGCAAGCGATAGCGTACGCTAATGACGGCAGCGAAATCCTCAGGTTTTTCAAATTGATAGAATTCTTGCATGCGAGTGCGGTCAGCGGAGTGATTTCTCATAAGAGGAGTAAATACACCAAGTCCTAAGAATCGAAGTAGTAAGTCTCTTGTGGTATTGCTTCCAAATCCACCCAAGTCACATCCGCAGTAAAGAAAACCACACATATTTAGTCCAGGAAGCATCTTCAGACAGAGAAGAATGTGACTCCACCATGACATGTTGTCTCCAGTCCAGATGCCGCCATAGCGATGCATGCCTATATATGAGGAACGAGAGAACAGTAGGATTCTTTTATCTGGAACAAGAGTAGAAAAAGCTTCTGATGCGGCTCGGGTCATATTGTAGCCAAAGAGATTATGTACTTTTTTATGACAGATCTTTTGGCCGTCCATATTGTGATAAAACAACTCATAGTTAGAATCAGCGCTATTTCCCATGGAAAAAATATAAGGCAGAGCCATAGGAGGATATTCGGAATTGCCTGAGAGGATATCCTGGGCCAGAGACTGCATTTTTTCCATACCTTCCGGTGTGTAAAAAATAGCCGGTTCATTCATATCATTCCAGAAGGCGTCGATTCCCATAGAGAGCAGAAAGTCATATTTTTCACCGAACCATTTTCTGGCGTCTTTGTTTAATACATCAGGGAAGTGTGTGAGCCCCGGCCATACAGCAGCCTGGAAAATGCTGCCGTCTTCTTTTTTACAAAAATAGTCTCCGGCAATGCCTTCTTCGTAGGTCTCGTAACCTTCCTCTATTTTTACACCAGCATCAATGATGGGAACCAAATGAATATGGTCATCCTTCATCTCGTCGACAAATCCTTTGAAATCAGGAAACGCTTCGGTGTTAACTGTGAAGTCCTTGTATCCTTCCATATAGTCGATGTCCATGTAGACCATATCGAGTGGAATATGTGCGGCCCTATGTTTTTCTACAACCTGACGGAAATCCTCTGGAGTCTTATAGCCCCAGCGACTCTGTCCAAAACCAAAGGCAAAACGAGGGGGTATGTAAGAACGACCTATGATATGGCGAAATTGTTTTGCTATATCATAAGCATTATCTCCATCAATGACATAGAGTTTTAAATCGCAATCATGGCAGGTGATACTTAGAATGTCGCTTCTGCTATAGCCAATGTCAAAAGTTAGTGTAGCAGGATAGTCAACAAATAGACCAAAGGTTTCTTTTGGGCCATCAATGATAATGAAGTTGTGAGCACCGTAAAGGGAAGATTTATCCTCTGTATGATTTGGATCATCGGTACAGTTGCTGATATAGGTAAAACCTCTTTTGTTGATGCCGCGATTGGCTTCTCCTAGACCATAAACGATATCCTCAGAATCCATGATATAAGTAAAAGAAAATCCTTCTTGGGTGGAAACTTCTCCGTAATTAGGATTCCCTGAAGTGGTTGAAAAATCCGAGATGACGGCGTCTGTCTCAATTGGATTTCCATAGACGTATTTTTTTACCATAAAAAACCTCCTTGTATTTTAATTGCGCTGTTTTCTTTATTTTATCCCATAGATTAAAATATGTGTTATAAAGATCTTGTTATTTTTTAAAAAATTTAAGATTTAATTGCATTACTGTCAAGAAAAAATACTTGACAGCGCTTGTGGCCTTATAGTATAGTATCACAGGTGATGATATGAAAAGTAAGATTGCACAGGGTGACTTGTATGACTTCTATGGGGAACTGCTAAACGAACACCAGCGAAGTATATATGAAGATTTTGTGCTCAATGATTTGTCTTTGGGTGAGATAGCGGATGATCGTGGAATCAGCAGACAAGCAGTTCATGATGTGATTAAACGCGCTACCAAGACATTAGAAGAGTACGAGGACAAGCTTCACCTCATTGAAAAATTCATTCACATAAGGCAAAAAGTCAAGTTCATTGATGATTTGGTTAGCAATAGCACTAATCATTCGGTGGATGAGATTTTATCATCGGTATCGCAGGTATCTAATGAGATCTTAGAGGAGTTGTAGTATGGCATTTGAGAGCCTTTCTGACAAACTGCAAAATGTTTTTAAAAACCTTCGCGGCAAAGGTCGTCTGAGTGAAGAGGACGTAAAGGCTGCTTTAAAAGAAGTCAAGATGGCTCTTTTAGAGGCAGACGTCAACTTCAAGGTGGTTAAGAATTTTGTCAAGACAGTAGAGGAGAGGGCAATTGGTGCAGATGTGCTAAATGGTCTGAATCCTGGTCAGATGGTTATCAAGATTGTTAATGAAGAATTGACAAACTTGATGGGCTCGGAGACAACGGAGATTGCTTATCTCCCAGGCCAGCAGATTACCGTTATTATGATGGTTGGTCTGCAAGGTGCAGGTAAAACTACTACTACAGCAAAACTTGCTGGACAGGTTAAAAAGAAGGGCAAGCGACCACTTCTCGTTGCCTGTGATGTCTATCGTCCTGCAGCTATTACACAGCTTCAGATCAATGGAGAGAAGCAGGGAGTTCCTGTTTTTGCCATGGGAGACAAAAATAAGCCTTCGGATATTGCAAAAGCAGCTCTAGAACATGCCAAGAAGAACAACAATAACGTTGTTATCTTAGATACTGCCGGCCGTCTTCATGTCGATGAAGAGATGATGGATGAGTTGGTAGAAATCAAAAATGCCGTTTCAGTAGCGCAGACCTTTTTGGTGGTAGACGCCATGACAGGTCAGGATGCAGTCAATGTGGCTGGAACATTCAATGACAAAATTGGAATTGATGGTGTTATTCTTACCAAGCTCGACGGTGATACGAGAGGCGGTGCTGCACTTTCTATTAGAGCAGTTACTGGCAAACCGATTCTCTTCTGTGGTATGGGTGAGAAGTTAGATGACTTAGAGCAGTTTTATCCAGACCGTATGGCATCCCGTATCCTTGGTATGGGAGATGTTCTTACCCTCATTGAAAAAGCAGAGGCATCTATTGATGAGGAAAAGGCAAAAGATTTAACCCGCAAGATGCGTAAGGCGGAATTCGACTACAATGATTACTTGGATTCCATGGCCCAGATG
>CAVIOJ010000104.1:0-7301 GCA_963644225.1 Lachnospiraceae bacterium
CTTAGAGACTAACTGTCCCTGGATCAACGAAGTGCGCAACTTTTTCTTCGATTGCAAAGAAGAAGCCCTAAAATTCCAATCACAAGACTTATCATTCCCCATCTTATATCCCGACAGGCTCAATCTGTCCTGGTCAATTCAACCTGTAATATTAGCGGACGAATTGGAAAGTTACTATGTCCTAGGCCCCTTTTTAGCTTCCCCTGTTTCTGAAATCAATTTTAAAAAAAGACTTGATGAATGGAAGATGTCCATCTCCTCCCAACATCATATGATGCAAATCCAAAAAGAGATTCCTGTTATTCCCTATACAATTTTTACGCAAAATATTCGATTACTCTACTACACCCTGTATCCAGAAAAAGCGAACTTAAAGGAATACATTTCTCCTAAACTAAATTTGATAGTTGGAAATCCAGCTATGATTACGGATTTTACCAATTCCTCTAAAGCAAAAGAAATTCCTATTACCGAGCATACTTGCTATGCCATCGAACAAGCCATGCTTAAAAACGTGGAAACTGGAAATCTGGAGTATCAAACCACTATGATGAATATTTCGCAAAATACCAACAACTATCTCGTTGGTTTAATGAGTCCAGACGATAACCTTCGTCAGTTCAAAGACGAGCTTATCGTCTTTGTTGCTCTAATCACCCGTGCTGCCATGCGTGGTGGTATGGAACCAGATGAGGCTTACTCACTCAGTGATCACTTCATCCAGCAAATAGAGACCAGTGATTTTAATAACACTACAACCCGTCAAGAAATACAGGCTAGTGCCTATGATACATTCATTCGTCGTGTACATGAAATTCAGACAGAAGGTATCACTTACGCCCCTTTTATAAATGATTGTATCGCCCTGATTCATCGCAATATTTTTGAAAAAATCAACTTGGAGGACTTAGCAAAGACCCTGGGATATTCAACTTACTATTTATCCTCCCAGTTCAAAAAGCAAACAGGTCTCTCCGTCGGGGACTATATCACGCATCTTCGCATAGAAAAAGCCAAGGAAATACTAGCAAGTAGCCGTATTTCCTTGACTGATTTAAGTGCCAAGCTGCAGTTTAGCACCCCGAGTTATTTTTCCTATGTGTTTAAAAAAGAGACCGGCTTATCACCATCCGCCTATATAAAAAGTCTCACCCAGCCTACCACTATTTAGGCCAATTTCAAGTCAAGAGTAACCTTAAATAAGTCACCATCTATTTCTACAAGGAGACTGCCTCCCATGAGTTTCATCAAGCTTTCAGCTATAGATAAGCCCAAGCCATAGCCCTCTGTATTCCGGGATTCATCACCTCTGACAAATCGTTCCATCAGCTCATCGGAGGTAATATTTAGCGGATACTTGGATGTGTTTTTAAAGGTAATATAATACTTGCCATCAGCCACGCTCTGATCCACATAAACCCTGGTATTTTCCTGAGTATATTTTAAAATATTACTCAAAAGATTATCAAGAACTCGCCATAAATGCCTACCATCCGCTAAGATATCACAGGCATCTTTCGGAGCATTTACCACCAGATCAATGTTGTTTTTCTCCAGACGCTCCTGATATTCTGCTGTGACCTGAGAAATCATGGTGGAAACATTGCATCTTTCTAATTCAATATCAATATTTCCCGTAGAAGCCTTTGAAGCCTCAAGCAAATCCTCAATCAGTTTTTTGAGCCTTGCAGACTGGCGATCTAAAACCTCTACATATTCTATGATTCTCTCCTCAGCTATATCTTCCTTTTTTATAAGATCCACATAACTAATGATAGAAGTAAGTGGCGTCTTGATATCATGGGATACATTGGTAATCAGCTCCGTCTTTAAACGCTCGCTTTTCATCTGCTCTTCCACAATTTTTGCCGTGCTCTTTCCCACCAGGTTGATCTTCTCGCTAAGCTGCTTCAGTGTCGGCGGCATCTTGTCCGTAGTTATTGGATGTTCAAAATCTCCATTTGCCACGTAAGACGCTCCCTCTGTAATTTTTTTGATTGCAAAAAAGATTTTATAAATTACAATCGCCTCGACAATTTTAAAAACAATAAAGAGAACAATCACCTGGGCTGGAAGATCATTTGGATAGTAATATACATCAAAAAGTCGGCTGGCAATATTTAGCAGGAAAATCTCAGCTATGGCTACTACGGCTAGAACAAAACCGATTCTGATGCTTTCGCTGATATTTTTCTTTATGCCGTCAAAAAACGGGCGCATGACATTGCCAAAATGCTTTCTTAAGGCATCAAATATATAGTAGCAAAGTGTGGTCTTCCACAATGCTTTTGCCTTGATTCGCGTTACCGTGGTCATACAAATCAGTTCTGCTACTAATCCCCAGAAGATGATGAAGAGGACAGAAAATGCTACAAACTCCCTCAAGGCAAAAGTACCAGCCAAGTACATAGCAGCAATACCTATATTTCCCAAAACACCGAGTGTAATGGCAACAATTGCCACTATTAGGCAGATGACATAAGGTGTGCGATCCAACCAACTCAGATGTATAGCATCATCATCTCTCCTGTGTCCTGATACCACCATAAGAAGGACAAAGGACAAAATCAACAGCACTAACGAAATCATAAAAATCGGCAGGTAAATGTTGTGGACTGTGAGGATGACATCAGATAAGCCTCCCACCAGCCAATAGTAATCTATAGTTCCATCTGCAAATTTTACAGATTGTATATTTTTTGCCGTTAGTTCTATCGTGGACATCCAATTTGAGCAACCCACAATAGAAAGATAACGATCATCGTAATTCATATAATCAGCTTTTGATGACTTTTCTTTTAAGTATGTTGAAGCCTCTACGGTATTTTCCTTATCTGTTGCCGCGTCTATGACATTTTGCAGGTCCGTCACCATATAAATGCGATAGAATACATAAATGCCGTCGGATGGAATAGAGCCGTAAATATATTCTTTTACAGAGTCCAAGTTATCACTTTTCTTGGCATCCTCTCCTGATGCATCCTCATTTTCCAAGACATAGCCACCATCTCCCTGTACCAGGAAAATGTGATCATATCCATCCTCGGGATATGTCATAACATCTACCCACACTGCATTTTTTAGAGAATCCAAATTGTAGGAATAATCTGATTTCAAAAAATAATCATATGCACTTATGTCATTGGATTTTTTTACTCCGAAATCATCCACGAGTTTGGAAAGACCAGCCGGATCATAGACAAACTCGTCATCTCGCTCCACATTGCAAACTCCCGATGAAGAATCTACGGAATAGGAAATACGCTCCACTCCGTAGGTAAGGGCCGATTCTTCCAAGGCATCCCAGGCCTGTGATTCATTCTCAGGCGTAAAAGTTTCCTGTAAAAGTCCTGTTTCCTTGGCCGTATTAAACAGATAAGAACTGTAGTTGGCGGAAAGATTGGACCTAAGGCCCTGGGAAATTAGTGTCTTGTCATTTCCATATAGATCATAATAATCCATGGCAAAATACATCATGACAGAACCGACAATAAGACCAATTCCGCTGATGAGTACCAAAATCATGGCTGTTATTTGAACTCCAATTTTTCCCTTCCAGTTTTTCTTTACGGTCTGTCCCTGCCAGACGTTATCTTTTTGATTGCCACCTTTTTTTTGCATATCATATCCTCTTTACTGGCTTTCTACCATTTTCTTTGCCGGTTTCCTACAGTTTCTCTGCTAGGCTTATATATCTTCTCTGCCCGGTTTTATACATATTCTTTGCTGGGCTTTTCGCATCCTCTCTGCTAGCCTTCTGCGTCCACCTTGTATCCTCGTCCCCAGACCACCTTGACATATCTTGGTTCTGCAGGATTATATTCGAGTTTTTCCCTCAAATGACGGATATGAACCGCCACAGTATTTTCTGTGCCAAAGGCGTCTTCCTTCCACACTGCCTCGTAGATTTCATTGGGAGAAAATACCTTTCCAGGGTTCGACATCAGAAGATATAAGATGTCATACTCTGTCCTGGTAAGAGAAACCTTTTGCCCATCCAAAGTCACTTCCTTGGCCCTGTCATTCAAGACAATGGGTCCATTTACAATGAGGTCTTCCTGGTCCTTTTTTATCTCGTCATTTCCACCGAGCTGCATATAGCGGCGCAACTGAGATTTTACTCTGGCCTGTAACTCAACTGGGTTAAAAGGCTTGGTCACATAGTCATCGGCCCCAAGAGTTAACCCTAATATCTTGTCAGTATCCTGACTTTTCGCCGTCAAAAAGATAATTGGAACATTGGATTTTTCCCTTATCCTGGCCATGGTTTCTATACCATTCATACCTGGCATCATAATGTCTAAAAGCACCAATTGCACATCCTCTTTTTCCATAATAGAAAGAGCCTCTAGTCCATCATATGCACACAAGACCTGATAGCCATCGCTTTCAAGATATATCCGCAAAGCCGTCACAATATCAATTTCATCATCACAAACTAAAACTTTTGTCATTTTCTCCTCCAAAATAAAGAACCGCTACCCTATGTATATCATCTATACATATTGTAGCGGTTCAATATTTTATTTTAAAGTATGTAACTGCTTAAGAATTTCTTAAGATAGGCTTCCGACAAATTTTCGGCCGAATAAAATCTAAGCAGCTTGAGTTAAATTAGTGGGTAGGTGTAAGTACAGTCTTGCCACCCATGTATGGCTGCAGTGCTACTGGGATATTGACAGAGCCATCTGCATTTAAGTTGTTCTCCAAGAAAGCGATAAGCATACGAGGTGGAGCAACTACGGTATTGTTCAAGGTGTGAGCAAAGTACTTGCCATCTTTTCCCTTTACTCGAATCTTAAGACGTCTTGCCTGAGCGTCTCCCAAGTTAGAGCAAGAACCTACTTCGAAATATTTTTTCTGTCTTGGTGACCAAGCTTCCACATCACAAGATTTAACCTTGAGGTCAGCCAAATCTCCAGAACAGCACTCCAAAGTACGAACTGGAATATCAAGACTACGGAAGAGATCTACAGTATTCTGCCATAACTTGTCATACCAGATTTTTGACTCTTCTGGCTTGCAGACAACAACCATCTCCTGCTTTTCAAACTGGTGGATACGATAAACTCCACGCTCCTCGATTCCATGAGCTCCCTTTTCCTTACGGAAGCAAGGAGAATAAGAAGTCAAAGTATATGGCAATTTTTCCTCGTCATTTAATGTGTCGATAAACTTACCAATCATAGAGTGCTCAGAAGTACCGATGAGATAGAGATCCTCTCCCTCGATTTTGTACATCATGGCATCCATCTCTTCGAAGCTCATAACACCAGTTACAACGTTAGAGCGAATCATAAAAGGTGGGATGCAGTAGGTGAATCCACGGTCAATCATGAAATCTCTGGCATAGGAAATAACTGCAGAGTGAAGTCTTGCGATGTCTCCCATAAGATAATAGAAACCATTTCCTGCTACCTTACCAGCACTTTCCAAATCGATTCCGTCAAAACGCTCCATAATCTCAGTATGATATGGAACCTCGAAATCAGGAACTACAGGCTCTCCATATTTTTCAATCTCTACATTGCAAGAATCATCTTTACCGATTGGAACAGATGGATCGATGATATTTGGAATGTTCATCATAATCTGAGTAACTTTTTCCTGGAGTTCTTTCTCCTCTGGCTCAAGTTCAGCAAGTCTTGCTGAAATCTCGGCAACTTCTGCCTTTACGGCCTCTGCCTCGTCCTTTTTGCCCTGGCCCATAAGAGCACCAATCTGCTTGGCAATTTTGTTTTTCTTGGAACGAAGCTCATCAGCTTCCTGCTGAGCGGCACGAGCCTTGGCGTCAAGTTCAATCACCTCGTCCACAAGTGGAAGCTTGTGGTCCTGGAACTTGTTCTTAATATTTTGTTTTACAACTTCTGGATTCTCTCTTAAAAACTTGATATCGATCATTTCTTATCCTTCCTTTTTTTACATAAACTACAGAATTTTTATTTTAAAGGATACTTTGCAGTCAATTTTTCTACAATAGCCTTTGCCTTTTCGATGCCTGCTTCTCCTTCTTTGATAACAGTAGCGATTGCCTCTGCAATCTGATCAAAGTCCTCTTCCTTTAATCCACGACTTGTAGCTGCCGGAGTACCAAGACGAATACCACTTGTAACAAATGGGCTCTTTGGATCATTTGGAATAGTATTTTTGTTGGCTGTGATGTGTGCTGCATCCAACCATTTTTCAACTTCTTTTCCAGTCAAGTCATATGGTGTCAAATCTATTAGCATGAGGTGATTGTCAGTACCACCAGATACAATCTTGATGTCGCGGTTCTGTAAGCCCTTAGCCAATGCAGCAGCATTATCCACAATCTGTTTTGCATATGCCTTGAATTCTGGCTGTAATGCTTCCTGGAAACAAACAGCTTTTGCCGCGATCACATGCATCAGAGGACCACCCTGAATTCCAGGGAATACAGCCTTGTTAAAGTTGTATTTTTCATTGGCCTCTGCTGTAGCCATAATCATACCACCACGTGGTCCACGAAGTGTCTTGTGGGTAGTTGTCGTAACAATGTCAGCATATGGCACTGGAGACTCATGAAGACCAGCTGCAACAAGACCAGCGATATGAGCCATATCTACCATAAGAACAGCTCCCACCTCATCAGCAATCTGACGGAAACGCTTGAAATCGATAGCTCTGGCATATGCAGATGCACCAGCAATAATCATCTTTGGCTGGCACTCTTTTGCAATGCGCTCTAGTTCGTCATAATCGATAAATCCATCGTCGTTTACGCCATAAGGAACGATATTGAAATAGGTTCCTGAGAAGTTTACTGGAGAACCATGTGTCAAGTGTCCGCCATGATCCAGGTTCATACCCATGACAGTATCTCCTGGCTTTAATACGGCAAACTGTACTGCCATATTGGCCTGTGCACCTGAATGAGGCTGTACATTAACATAATCGCATCCAAACAATTCCTTGGCGCGTTCTCTTGCCAACTCCTCTACCACATCTACACATTGACAACCGCCATAATAGCGCTTACCAGGATAGCCTTCTGCATACTTGTTGGTAAGAACACTTCCCATGGTTGACATAACCGCTGGACTCACCCAGTTCTCCGAGGCGATAAGCTCAATGTGACTGGACTGTCTGTCAAACTCTGCTGTGATAGCATCTGCGATTTGTGGGTCTACTGCTTTGATGTCGTCTAATGTGTACATATCGTTCTCCTTTTAAAAAATTTATTTTAATTATTTTGTAACCTTTTTGCCCTTAATATGGACCTTCATCACATACCAAAGCTCAGTTGCGATGCAAATAGATGAGTAAGTACCGCATACAAC
>CAVIOJ010000105.1:0-9424 GCA_963644225.1 Lachnospiraceae bacterium
ACTTTGACCTACAATACCATCGGCCGTCATATTTCAAAGATGGTATATACCAAGGTGGTTTCTGACAAGTCGCCATGGTTGGCTCAGGCTACTTTAGGACAGACCTATTGTAATCCTGCTTCTCATGGAGAGGGGCGTTTCGTTGCAAACGAAGAGTGGCTTGCAAAACTTTTTGCAAATGGACAGGTTGCTACCCAGTATGTAGATGAGGCTGGCAATCCAACCATGGATGAAGAGTGGAATGTCAACGGTTCATTTATGGCTATCGAGGGTATCACAAGTCCTGATGGACGTGTACTTGGTAAGATGGCTCATTCTGAGCGTCGCGGAGATGCTGTTGCCATGAATATTTATGGACAGCAGGATATGAAGATTTTCGAATCAGGTGTTGCATATTTTAAGTAATAAATTCAGGCTTTTTGTCTTCGGATAAAAAGCCTAATTTTTCGTAAACGTATTGCACAAGCAAGTCACTTATGATAACATACTATAAGTTTAGGCATTTTTAAAAATTAACATGAATTTTTCGAAAGGACAGGGCAAAATGAGAGCATTTCTTATTCTTGAAGATGGCACCGTATTTACCGGCGAAAGCATTGGTTCTACGAGAGAAGTCATCAGCGAAATCGTATTCAATACTTCCATGACAGGCTACCTTGAGGTATTAACCGACCCTTCTTATGCGGGCCAGGCAGTAGTCATGACCTATCCACTTATTGGAAATTACGGTATCACACCAGATATGGAGTCAAAGCGACCATGGGTTGACGGTTATATCGTTCGTGAACTTAGCCGTATCCCTAGCAATTTCCGTTGCGAGGGCACCATCCAGGACTTCCTTACTGACAATGATATTCCTGGAATCTGTGGCATTGACACCAGAGCTCTTACCAAGATCCTTCGTGATAAAGGAACCATGAATGGCATGATCACTACCAACGAGAATTACAATCTCGATGAGATTTTGCCAAAGCTTGCCGCTTATACTACAGGAGATGTGGTAAGCAAGGTTACCTGTGATAGCCCTAGCGTATTGGAGGGAACTGGCAAAAAAGTAGCTCTCCTTGATCTGGGTGCTAAAAACAACATCGCTAAGTCATTAAATGACAGAGGATGTCAGGTTACTATTTATCCTGCAAACACACCGGCCGAGACTATTCTTGCCGCAAATCCAGACGGTATCATGTTAAGCAATGGCCCTGGAGATCCAAAGGAATGTACCGAAGTGATTGCAGAGATTAAAAAGCTCTATGATTCAGATGTACCGATTTTTGCTATCTGTCTTGGACATCAGCTCATGGCACTTGCTACTGGCGCTGATACCCACAAGATGAAATATGGACATCGCGGCGGCAATCATCCGGTCAAGGATCTTGCTACCGGTCGCGTATATATTTCCTCACAGAACCATGGTTATGTGGTAGATGTGGACAAGTTAGACCCAGCGATTGCTACACCAGCTTTTGTCAATGTCAACGACGGCACCAACGAGGGCTTGAAATACACTGGCAAAAATATTTTCACCGTGCAGTTCCATCCGGAAGCTTGCCCAGGACCGCAGGACAGTGGATATTTGTTTGACCGTTTTATTGAGATGATGGGAGGAGATAGATAATGCCAAAGAATAACGATATTAAAAAAGTATTAGTTATCGGATCTGGTCCGATTGTCATTGGTCAGGCAGCCGAGTTCGACTACGCTGGAACCCAGGCTTGTCGTTCCCTCAAGGAAGAAGGAGTAGAAGTAGTTCTTGTCAACTCCAATCCGGCAACCATCATGACCGACAAGGAAATTGCAGATGAGGTTTATATCGAGCCTTTGACTGCAAAAGTTTTAGAGCAGATTATTTTAAAAGAAAAACCAGACAGCGTTCTTCCTACACTTGGTGGACAGGCAGGACTCAATCTTGGTATGGAACTTGCTGAGTCAGGTTTCCTTGAAAAAAATGGTGTTAAGTTGATCGGTACCACTGCTGAGACTATTTTCAAGGCAGAGGACCGTCAGGCTTTCAAGGATACCATGGAAAAAATCGGTGAGCCATGTGCAGCTTCCATGGTTGTAAATAACGTGGAAGATGGTATCAAGTTTACCAACACCATCGGCTATCCTGTAGTTCTTCGTCCAGCCTTTACCCTTGGTGGTAGCGGCGGCGGTATCGCCCACAACGAGACAGAACTTGTTGATATCCTCTCAAACGGTCTTCGTCTGAGCCGTGTCAATGAAGTTTTGGTAGAGCGTTGTATCGCAGGCTGGAAGGAAATCGAGTATGAAGTAATGCGTGATGCGGCAGGCAACTGCATTACCGTATGTAACATGGAAAATATCGATCCTGTTGGTGTGCATACCGGAGACTCCATCGTAGTTGCTCCTTCTCAGACATTAGGAGACAAAGAGTATCAGATGCTTCGTAGTTCTGCACTCAACATTATCTCAGAACTCGGTATTACCGGTGGATGTAACGTACAGTATGCTTTGCATCCAGACACCTTCGAATATTGCGTTATCGAGGTTAATCCTCGTGTTAGCCGTTCTTCTGCATTGGCATCAAAAGCAACAGGATATCCTATTGCCAAGGTTGCTGCCAAGATTGCTTTGGGATACACCCTAGATGAGATTACCAATGCAATCACAGGCAAGACTTATGCATCCTTCGAGCCTATGCTTGATTACTGCGTTGTAAAGATTCCTCGTTTGCCATTTGACAAGTTCATCACAGCAAAACGTACCCTTACCACCCAGATGAAGGCAACTGGTGAGGTTATGAGTATCTGCAACAACTTCGAAGGCGCCCTGATGAAGGCTATCCGTTCTTTGGAGCAGCATGTGGATTCTTTGATGAGCTATGGTTTTGATGCTTATTCTGATGAGGAATTAGAAGACCAGCTTCACGTGGTAGATGACAGACGTATCTATGTCATTGCCGAAGCCTTAAGACGTGGCGTGACTTACGAGCATATCCATGATATCACCCAGATTGATATCTGGTTTATTGACAAGATTGCCATTTTGGTTGAGATGGAAAATCGTCTCAAGACAGAAGAGTTGACAGTAGAGCTTTTAAAAGAAGCAAAGCGTATTGAGTTTCCTGACAATGTTATCGCAAGCCTGACTGGAAAGACTACAGCAGAGATTCGCGATATGAGATATGCAAATGGTATCGTAGCAGCCTTCAAGATGGTTGATACATGTGCTGCAGAGTTTGAGGCTTCTACACCTTATTACTATTCTGTGTTTGGTAGTGAAAATGAGGCTCTCGAGACCAATCCTAAAAAGAAGGTTTTGGTACTTGGTTCTGGCCCTATTCGTATCGGTCAGGGTATCGAGTTTGACTATTGTTCTGTGCATTCTACTTGGGCGTTCTCCAAGGAAGGCTATGAGACCATCATCGTCAACAACAACCCAGAGACAGTTTCTACCGACTTTGATATCGCAGACAAGCTTTACTTCGAGCCTCTGACAGAGGAGGATGTGGAAAATATCGTCCGCTTCGAAAAGCCAGACGGAGCCGTAGTTCAGTTCGGTGGACAGACAGCTATCAAGTTGACGGAAGCATTGATGAAGATGGGAGTTACCATCCTTGGAACCAAGGCGGAAGATGTAGATGCTGCCGAAGATAGAGAACTTTTCGATAAGATCTTGGAGCAGACAGGTATTCCGAGAGCATCCGGTGGAACTGTATTTACCGCTGAAGAGGCTAAAAAGGTTGCAGGTGAGATCGGTTATCCCGTACTTGTTCGTCCTTCTTATGTCCTTGGTGGACAGGGCATGCAGATTGCCTTCAACGATGACGAGATTGATGAGTTCATGGAAATCATCAACCGTATCGCCCAGGATCACCCGATTTTGGTCGACAAGTATTTGCAGGGCAAGGAAATCGAAGTTGATGCGGTTTGTGACGGAACTGATATCCTCATTCCTGGTATCATGGAACATATCGAGCGTACCGGTGTACACTCTGGAGACAGTATTTCCGTTTATCCAGCCCACACCATTTCTTCTGAAATCAAGGCAAAGATTACAGATTACACAGAAAAGCTTGCTCAGGCCCTTCATGTTGTCGGCTTGATCAATATCCAGTTTATCGTAATGAACGACGAGGTTTACGTTATCGAGGTCAATCCTAGATCTTCTCGTACCGTTCCTTACATCAGCAAGGTTACCGGTATTCCAATCGTAGATCTTGCTACAAAAGTTATCATTGGAAATACCTTGCGCGGCATGGGATATACTCCTGGACTTCAGCCAGAAGCAGACTATGTGGCAGTCAAGATGCCGGTATTCTCTTTTGAAAAATTAAGAGGTGCTGAGATTTCCTTGGGACCAGAGATGAAGTCTACTGGTGAGTGCTTGGGTATCGCCAAGACATTCGACGAAGCATTGTACAAGGCCTTCCTCGGAGCTGGTATCGTCCTTCCAAAGTACAAGCAGATGATTATGACAGTAAAGGATGCCGACAAGCCGGAAGCTGTTGATGTGGCAAAACGTTTTGAAGCATTAGGCTACAAGATTTACGCTACCAGAAGTACAGCAAAATACTTGCAGGATCACGGAGTAGATGCTCTTTGGGTCAACAAAATCACCCAGGAGTCACCAAATGTCATGGATTTGATTTTGGGACACAAGATCGACTTGGTTATCGATACACCTACCCAGGGACATGGAGACAAGAGCAGAGATGGATTTTTGATTCGAAGAAATGCCATCGAGACCGGTGTTCACTGTATCACATCTATGGATACCGCCAATGCACTTGCTACCAGTTTGGAATCTGCAACTGATACCTTCACCCTGGTTGACATTGCTACTGTAAAAAATATCTAATATTTTTCTAAATAAGAATTTATTGCGAAACTACCTCCTTTTGGTTACTATAGGAGGTAGTTTGTTTTTTATGCAATAGATTAAGACCCGTGTTGGGCTATTGCTTGATTGATAGAAAAATAGGAGATAAGGATTTGAGGATACAAGAATACTTACAAAAAAATACATTGCTTGCAGATGGGGCCATGGGCACTTACTACAGCAGCAAGTATCATGAGGATGGCTTGGTAGAATTGGCCAATCTATCCGACCCGTCGGCTATTTATAAAATTCATAGAGAGTATTTAGATGCGGGTGCTAGAATCCTTCGTACCAATACTTTTGCCGCCAATTCCAACTTTCTCGATTCCGAGGAATTAGCCCATGAAGTTATAAAAAAGGCCTCTTCCATCGCAAAAAAAGCGGTGGCCGACTTTTACGAAGAGAGTGGGAAAAATGAGGAGGAATATCCTCTTTTTATCGCTGCTGACATGGGCCCTATCTATGATATGTCCCACAGAGATGATTCGGATGTGATTGACGAGTACAAGCAGATGGTTGATAGCTTCTTAGAAGAAGGCATCCAGATTTTTTGGCTTGAGACCCAGACTGATACCTACTTTTTAAAGCCACTTCTTTCCTATATCAAGGAAGTAGCAAAAGAGGCATTCATTTTGGTTTCTTTTTCCATGGATAAAACTGGCTATACCAAGGGTGGTCTGCAATTAGACCGCATGATGCAAGCAGTTGGCCAGATGAGTGAAGTGGATGCTTATGGACTCAACTGTGGCATGGAAGCAGCCCATATGTATCAGGTCTTAGAAGAGGCGACTTTCCCAGTGGACAAGCCATTTATTGCCCTTCCGAATGCGGGCTATCCATACCAGCTTCGTGGCAAGACTATTTATGGTAAAAACGAAGGCTACTTTATCAAGATGGCCAGTTCTTTAGCGAGTCTTGGTATCGATATCGTAGGTGGTTGTTGTGGAACTACACCGGACTATATCGCCGGCTTGCAGGATAAAATCAAAGACAATCCAAAACAGGAAAAAAAGGTGGGCGCGAGTGAGCCCCAAAAAAGAGGAAGAACGGAATCTGATTTCTGGAAAAAACTGCAAAAGGGAGAAAAGTCATTTGTGGTCGAACTCGATCCTCCTTTTGATATCAATATTGAAAAGATAGAAACGGGAGCGGCCCTTTTAAAGGAACATCATGTGGATCTGCTTACCCTGTCGGATTCACCTATGGCCAGATGCCGTATGGACGCCTCTCTTTTGGCCAGCAAGATTCAAAGAGAAGCGGGAATCTGTGTGATGCCACATATGTCCTGCCGTGATCGCAATGCCATATCACTTCGAGCTACCATGCTTGCAGACTATGTCAATGATTTGCGACATTTTCTCGTGATTACCGGAGACCCGGTGGCAGCCAACGATAGAAATACCATCAAGCAGGTTTTCAATTACAACTCCATCAAATTCATGGGACTCATTCAGGAGATGAATGCGGATCAGTTTTCGCAGGATTTGGTGGTCTATGGCGGAGCCCTCAACTATCATGGCGTCGGAGTGGACGCTATCGCTAGACGTATGAAGCAGAAGATGGAGATGGGCTGTTCCTTCTTCTTGACTCAGCCTATCTATTCCGACGAGGATGTGGCCCGTATTGCGGAATTAAAAGAAAAAACAGGAGCCAAGATTATCGCAGGAATCATGCCGCTTGTCAGCCGAAAAAATGCCCTCTTTATTGCCAATGAGATGCCTGGCATGCATGTCCCACAGGAAATCCTAGATACCTACAAGGAAGGCATGACGAGGGAAGAATACGAAGAGGTGGCAACGGAAGTTTCTGTATCTATCGCCAAAAAGCTTTCCGATATTGCAGACGGTTACTATATGATGACGCCTTTTAACCGTGTGGAGTTGATTTGCAATATTATAGAAAGAATTCGCGATGAACTTGGGATGGAAAAGACAGTGGATTGAGTAGCAACAAGGTGAGACTATGACAAGAGAAGAATTTCAAAAATTAATAGAAAAGGGACCTTTGATTTTGGATGGAGCGACCGGCTCGAACCTTATGGATGCGGGTATGCCTATGGGTGTTTGCCCGGAGGATTGGATTTGTGGCCATAAGGAAGCCATCGTTTCTTTGCAAAAAGCCTATGTGGAAGCTGGCACCAATGTCTTGTATGCGCCAACTTTTACTGCCAATCGCATCAAGCTTGCAGAATATGGCATGCAAGATCGCTTGGAGGAGCTGAATCGTACCATGGTTCGCTTTAGCAAGGAAGCAGCAGGTGGCAGGGCTTTAGTGGCTGGAGATCTGACCATGACTGGACAGCAGCTCTATCCTGTGGGAGATTTGCTCTTCGAGGATTTGGTCGATGTCTACAAGGAACAGGTATCTGCCATCTTAAAAGAAGGAGTGGATCTTTTTGTTGTGGAAACCATGATGAGCTTGCAGGAGTGCAGAGCAGCGCTTCTTGCCATCAAGGAAACATGTGATCTGCCTGTAATGATTTCCCTTACTTACAACGAGGATGGCAGGACGCTATATGGCACAGCTCCGGAGACTGCCATGGTAGTACTAGAACACATGGGAGCGGATGCTGTGGGTATCAACTGCTCGACAGGACCGGAGGCTATGATCTCACTTGTTCGTGCCATGGTTCCTTATGCAGATATTCCGATTTTGGTAAAACCGAACGCAGGACTTCCAGAACTTGAAGACGGCAAGACTGTCTATCGCATGGGCCCGGATGAATTTGCGCTGGATTGCGAGAAACTTTTAGACGCAGGAGCTTCCATCGTGGGTGGCTGTTGTGGAACTACGCCAGCTCATATTGCCGCACTTTCAAAGATTGCTTCCAATCGAAAGCAGCACATCATCGAAAAAAAGAATCGTCCGGTTCTTACTTCCGAAAGAGCCCAGGTGGAGATTACCTTAGATGGCGATTTTAAGATAGTGGGAGAGCGTATCAATCCCACCGGTAAAAAAGCCCTGCAGGCGGAACTTCGCGAGGGTTCTATGAAGATGGTGCGCCAGTTCGCTCTTGATCAGGAGGAGGCTGGAGCATCTATCTTGGATGTAAACATGGGAACCAATGGTATCGATGAAGTTGCTACCATGGTCGAGGCCATCTATGAGGTGAGCTCTACCGTGGATTTGCCACTTTGTATCGACAGCAGCTATGTAGAAGTCATGGAGGCGGCCCTTCGTATCTATCCGGGTCGAGCTCTTATCAACTCCATCTCCTGCGAGGCAGGCAAAATGGAAGCCATGCTTCCTTTGGCAAAAAAATACGGAGCCATGTTTGTTCTTTTGCCTTTATCTTCTGTAGGTCTTCCGAAAGATTTGGAGGAAAAAAAGCAGCATATCAATACCGTCATAGAGGCGGCCGAAAAAGAGGGCTTGTGTAAAAATGATGCGGTAGTAGATGTGCTAGTTGCTACGGTTGGAGCCAACCCTTCTGCGGCCAGAGAGTGCTTCGAGACCATATCTTACTGTAAGGATGTCTTACATCTTCCTACCATATGTGGCCTTTCCAATATCTCTTTTGGTATGCCACAGAGGGCTTATGTCAACACTGCCTTTTTAAATGTGGCTCTCTCCAAGGGACTTACCATGGCTATTGCCAATCCATCCCAGGAGATGCTTGTCTATACGGCCTTTGCGACGGATTTATTACTTGAAAAAAATGGCGCTTCGGATAGATATTTAGCGACTGTTCCGGCGGCAGCTGCCAAAACTGAGATGGGAAAGGCGGGCGGACCTGTAGAAGAAAAAAAGGAAGCCGTGCATCCTATCTTTGATTGCGTGGTAAAGGGAGATAAGGAAGGCATCTTATCTGAGGTGAAAAAAGAAATTGATGGCGGTGCCAATCCTGCTGATCTGATTGAGAAATATCTGATTCCTGGAATCAATCGGGTGGGAGATTTATACGATCAGAAAAAATATTTCCTTCCACAGCTTATTGCAGGAGCCAATGCCATGAAGGAAGCCATGGAATATATCGAGCCTCTGCTTTTGGCCAGCCGCAAGGAAGATGCAAAGGCGGCAGTGGTTATCGCTACGGTAGAAGGAGATATCCATGATATAGGAAAAAACCTGGTTGTTCTCATGCTAAAAAATTACGGCTATCAGGTGTATGACCTTGGAAAAGATGTCCCTGCAAGTCAGATAGTAGATAAAGCCATAGAGGTTGATGCCAAAATCATCGGCTTGTCTGCTCTTATGACAACTACCATGATGCGCATGAAGGATGTGGTTGCAGAGGCCAAGGAAAAAGGCTGTGATGCCAAGATTATAATTGGTGGCGCCTGTATCACTGAAAGCTTTGCGGAGGAAATCGGCGCGGACGGTTATTCTAAGGATGCTTCCGCCTGTGTAAAACTGGTTGACTCTCTTTTGGGATAGGAGGCTTTTTCTTGATTGGCGAAAACGAGAAAAGCCCAGAAAGCCCTTGTATAACTGCTTTTAAAAATAAAAATAAAAAAATGATAAAAAAGTGTTGACTCGCACGGCCGGATGTAGTATATTTAATTTCGGTCGCGACGAGCGATGCGAATGGGATCTTAGCTCAGCTGGGAGAGCATCTGCCTTACAAGCAGAGGGTCACAGG
>CAVIOJ010000106.1:0-7665 GCA_963644225.1 Lachnospiraceae bacterium
GTATAAAAAAGAATCAGGAGAAGATATGTCAAAGTGGGTGCTTTATACGAAAAGAGGAGATTTTAAGGGGATTGCCCAAAAGTATGGTATTGATCCCTTGTTAGCTAAAATCATGGTCAATCGAGGCGTAAAAGAGGAGGAGATGAGGGCATATTTGCATCCTTCTTTGGATGATTTGGCTGATCCTAATCTTTTAAAGGATATGGATTTGGCTATTCCTTTGCTTCAAAAAGCGATAGATAGTGATACTAAAATCCGCATAATCGGAGATTATGACATCGATGGCGTATGCTCTACATATATATTGCATCAGGGTCTGTTACGAGTTGGCGCACAGGTGGATTATATGATTCCAAACCGTATTGAGGACGGCTATGGTATCAACCACCGTCTTATTGAAAAATGTATTGAAGACGGCATAGGACTTATCATTACCTGTGACAATGGAATTGCCGCTGCAAAGGAAGTGGATTTCGCAAAAGAATCAGGACTTACGGTAATTGTCACAGATCATCATGAAGTACCTTATGACATGGTGGATGAAAAAAAGGTATACAAGTTGCCAAAAGCGGATGCAGTTATTGATCCAAAGCGGGAGGATTGCCCTTATCCTTATAAAAATATTTGCGGAGCCGTGGTTGCCTGGAAGTTGATTTTAGCCTTGTATAGGGCATCTGACCTGGAAGAAAAAGAAGGTATGATTTTTTTGGAAAATGCTGCATTTGCAACCATAGGAGATGTGATGGAACTAACAGGAGAGAATCGTTCCATCGTATCACTTGGATTAGAACAGATGAGGCATACGAAAAATATCGGTCTTCGTACCTTAATGGAAAGATGCAAGATAGACTCAGAAAGTTTAAGTGCTTATCACATAGGTTTTGTTTTGGGCCCTTGTATCAATGCATCGGGCAGACTTGATACAGCCACAAAGGCAATCGAACTCTTAGAGGCCAGGGATCCCCAGAGTGCAGCTTATATTGCCGAAAGCCTTCAGACACTAAACGAAGAGAGAAAATCCATGACAGCCCGGGGCGTTGATGTGGCAAAGGAATGGATTGAAAAAAATAAATGTGAAAATGACGCAGTGCTAGTGGTTTATCTTCCGGGCATTCACGAGAGTGTGGCAGGAATTATTGCTGGTCGTATCAGGGAACAATATGAGAGACCGACATTTATCTTGGTGGATGCGGCAGACGGCAATGGGGCCAAGGGTAGTGGTCGTTCCGTCGAGGGCTACTCTATGTATGATGAGATGTGTAAATGTAAGGATCTCTTGTCAAAATTTGGTGGCCATCCAATGGCGGCTGGCTTGTCACTTCCGGTAGAACATATCGATGCTTTTAGAGAGCAGATGAATGCCAACAATACCATGCCAACAGAGGATATGCAGACGGTTGTTCATATCGATGCGGCTATGCCTTTTTCCTATATTTCCAAGCAACTGATCGATGATTTGGAGATTCTAGAACCCTTTGGAAATGGTAATTCCAAGCCGGTTTTTGCCCAGAAAAATGTCACCGTAAGAAGGATGATTCCTATCGGCAAGGAAAAACAATTTTTACGTCTGGATTTGCTTGGAGAAGATGGAAGCCATATAGAGGGGCTATGTTTTAACAATGTAGAAAAACTAAAAGATATAGCGTCAACCTATGGAAAAGTCGCTATCACCTATTACCCGCAGGTCAACGAATTCCGTGGGAATATTACTTTACAAGTGATTGTCACAGATGTAGAAAAATAAAAAAGCCTTATTGCACAAGCCTAAAAAAAGGCATATAATTAGCCTGTTTATTAAACCGAGAAAATGTTATTTTTTGAGGTTAGATATTTTGAGTATAAATATTTATGATTAAAGGGGGCAAATATGGCAGAACAAACCTATCAATTCGACTCAGCAAATGGTGTGAACAAAATTCATGGAGTAAAGTGGCTTCCAGAAAAAGAACCGGTTGCAGTTTTACAGTTAGTACACGGTATGGTGGAATATATTGAGCGTTACCGTCCATTCGCAGAGTATCTAAATAGCCAGGGCTTCGTAGTAGTAGGCCATGATCATATCGGTCACGGAGCTTCGGTTTCTTCTGAAGAAGAATTTGGTATCATGCATGCAAAACATCCTAGTGACATCATGGTTGCCGATATTTATACAAACTACGAGCTGACCAAGAAGGATTATCCGAATCTTCCATACTTTATTTTGGGACATAGCATGGGCTCATATATGACTCGAAAGTTTTTGTCTGTAAAGGCAGATCAGCTCGATGGTTTGAGTGGAGCTATCATCATGGGAACGGGTACAGAAGCAGATGGAACCATCAACATGGGACTTGCTTTTATCAACTTCCTTTCATTTTTCAAGTCAGATGATTATCGCAGTACTCTGGTTCGTGACATGACTTATAGCGCACCTTACAAGGCTTATGATGTGACTGGCAAGAATCCAGAAAATAGCTGGTTAAATAAAGATGTGGATCTGGTTAAAAAATATTATGCTGATCCAAGATGTACTTTCACCTTTACACTGGCTGCTTATCGTGGACTTGTGGAATCTACCAAGTTTGACAACAATATGGACAATATTGGCCGTATGAGAAAGGACTTGCCTGTATTCTTCGTATCTGGAGCAGATGATCCTGTTGGAAACATGGGCAAGGGAGTAGAGGCTGCCAGAGACAAGTTTGTAGAGGCTGGCATGCAGGATGTTTCCCTAAAACTCTATGAAAATGATCGTCATGAGATTTTAAACGAGACAGACAAAGAAGTAGTATTTTCGGATATCTACAATTGGATGTGTGAAAAAATGGCATAAAATACTTCGCCCGTAGCATGGTGCTGCAGACGGAGAGTTATAGGACAAAATGTGTTGATAAAAAAATCGCTGTAACCCTTGTATATACTTGGGTACAGCGGTTTATTTTTTTAAAACAACTTGAGATAAACTTATAGGGACTTATAGGACAAAAGGTGCCCCAAAAAGCCCATAAGAAAGTCAAGTATGTCTATACCTTCTTGCTAAGAAATGCTCAGAGCTTTTTAAAAATTGCCCAATCCCCCTGAATTTTTTCTACCTTCAGACGGTTTTCCTCGGAGAATCCTACTAAAATGTCATGGTTGGCCTCGGACAGGTAGTCCATAATACCGTCGATATCTGATTTGATATTTTTCGGACACTTGATATAACGGTGCTTACTTGCTGTGATGTAGAGGGTGTAGGAGATGGAAAAATGGTGCCATAGGAATTTGTGCAGGGTGGAATATTTGTAGATCCAAATCATATCTGCAATAGGCACGATTGCTACACCGTAGTTGCTGGTCTCGATAAAATAATGTTCGGTAATAAACATATCCTCTGTGGCAAGCTGGGGAAGTGTTGCCAATTCTTCTTCGGCCTGAGCCAGGATTTTTTTGGGCTTGCCGTAGCTGCGCAGACGCTGGCAAGGAGTGGACCAAACAGGATTTATGATAAAAATCACGTAAGTGATGATGGATGCAATACTATATAATCCAGTTAAAATATAAAAAAGCAAAAATACTCTCGTGGCCAAATCACTGGTATCTGGCTGGGAAATCATATAAGAAGATAGGGTGGAAGCAATTCCCTGCTGGGACCAGGACAGATCCTCTGATAAATATAAGAGCAAATTACCCATGGCACTGGAATTTTTTATGATTTTTCCGTGAATGGAGATGGAGTCTATGGTGGACAATCCCTGCTCACAGTCATCCGGATTGAGAAGAACTATGACACAATCGTCCCCGAGAATCGTGTAGTAGTAGTAGCCGGTGGTGTGATCTAACCAGCGCTTGGTATAGCCTGTGAAATATAGATCGTCCAAGGTGATGTTTATGTATCTTTTGTCTGATTTGTAGCATTTTTCAATAGTATAATCATCGTCCAATTGCACTGCTGGTGGATTCATAAGATCCGCCACGGGATAGATAAAGGCCAGTACAATCAAAAGAATCAGATAAACAATAGGCCAGATTATTCGATTCTTGTAAAAAGAGCGAATACTTCTGCTGATATAGTGTTCGTAGTTTTCTTTCATATATAATCTCCCAGGAGTTTTTATTTACTTAAAAAGCTTTAAATATGCCTACATTAGAGCTTTCTTGGAAATCTTCTTTCTATATAGAAAATTGTATCACGAAATCCACCTTGCAACAAGAAAAGTAACCTTTTTCTTTCTTTGTGAAATTGCACAAAATTGGTTGCTTATTTGGCGGATGAGTAGTAGAATGTAATAAATTAAATGAGTTAATTAATTTAACTTGAGACATTAAAATTTTTACGAGAAGGAGAGTTTTATTATGGGGGAAACAAAAACACATGGTCTTTCTACCAAAGAAAAAATGGCATATGCCTGTGGTGATTTTGGTGGAGTACTGACATTTTCTTTGATATCGTCTTTCTTGACGATGTTTTATACGGATTGCTTGCATATTCCGTTGGCCCAGATCACTATTTTGATGCTGGTTGCACGTATTTGGGATGCTATCAATGATCCGATTTGGGGTGGATTTATTGATTCGAGAAAGCCGACCAAATGGGGCCGCTTCCGTCCTTATGTATTCTGGTGTTCTGTACCGCTTGCCGTAGCTGCAGTTTTGATGTTTGTCAAAATTCCAGGACTGACTACCAATCAGTATCTGATCTACGCATACATTACTTACATCCTTTATGGCATGATGTATACAGGAGTGAATATTCCATATGGTTCTTTGGCTTCAGTTATGACAGATGATCCGATGGAGCGTTCTTCTCTTTCCGTATGGCGTTCAGTTGGTGCCGGATTTGGTAATATTCCATCTATGATTTTGATGCCACTTTTGGTTTATTCTACTGTGATTGGTGCAGATGGCACAGAGACCAAGGTTTTGGACCCTACCAAGCTTGGCTTCGCAGTTCTTTGCATTGCTGTAGTTTCCGTCGGAATTTATGGCCTTCATTTTAAAAATGTAAAAGAGCGCATTACTATTCCACCAAAGCAGAAGCAGGATGGTATGCATGTATTCCGTACAGTTGGGGATTTGCTTAAAAACCCACCATTTATTTTCCTCTGCCTGGTATCAATGCTTTTGATTGCATTCCAGATGTATACCCAGACTACCTACAACTACCTGTTCAAGAATTTCTATGGTAAGCCTGGACTTTACAGTTTTGTAACTGTTTGTACTTATGTTCCGATGGCTCTTTTCTTGCCTATCATTGGAAAATTGGTTAAAAAATATGGCAAGAAGGAAATTTGTTCTTTCGGCCTTGCATTTGCTGCAATTGTAAACTTCGTTATGTACTTCTTGAAGTTTACATCACTTGCCAGCAATCCATACGTGTTCATGGCTCTTTTGTTCTTCTCAGGAGCAGGACAGACTTTCCTTACCTTAGAGGTTTGGGCTTTGGTTATGGATGTTATCGATTACCATGAACTCTTATCTGGCAGAAGAGAAGAGGGAACTTCATATGCTTTGTATTCTTTCACCAGAAAGTTAGGACAGACACTTGCAGGTGTTGGTGTGCCGGTTCTTTTGGCTGTCATTGGCTACAATGTAGATGCTACAAGCCAGTCTGCTGAGGTTATTGCAAAGCTTTACGACATGTCGACTTTAGTACCAGCCATTGTTCTTTTGGTTATGTTTGTACTTTTAGCATTCTGCTATAAGCTTTCAAAAGAAAAACTCGTAGATGTCTATGCAGAACTTGCAAAGAAGCGTGAGGAAGAGTAGGACAATAGAATTTAGAACTTAGAAATAAGACTTGGTCACGGACTGGGTTTGAATTAGAAAAAAGGCTACCGATTGGTAGCCTTTTTTTAGTCTTCGCGCATAGCTTTCATATCATGCTTCATCTCGTACATTGCCTGGTCTGCCATGCGAAGCACGGAGGCAGATCCGATGCGCTCGTTTCCATCTTTTGAACTGGCAATACCATATGCCATGCTGATAGGATAAGGACGGTTTTCCTTATTGGTCAACTCTATATTTTCTTTCATGGAAGAGATGGCATTTTCAATTCTGTCTTGAAACTTTTCTTCTATTACGATGACAAATTCATCACCACCTGTTCTACAAACTGTGCCAATATCGCCAAAAGCATTTTGCAGGATATTTGCACATTCTTTTAGAACTTTATCTCCTTCTTCATGACCATACAAATCATTGATTTTCTTTAGAAAGTTTAGATCAATGCTTAGTATGGAAAAATTGCCTTTTTCACTCTCGATTTTTTCTATTGTCTGGTCAAATTTATAGCGATTACCCAGATGGGTCAGTTCATCTATGTAGGCCATCTGTCTTAAGATGTTTTGCTTCGCTACTTGATAGAGAGCACTCTGGAAAGATATGGCGGAATCTAGAAGCAGGGCGATTACTATAACCAAAGCGGCAAAACACAGAGTAGAAGAATACTCATTGTGATCAAATCCTAAAAATAGATTCGCCAGGTTGAATTTTACCAATTCAAAAGCTGTGCAAATCAACAAAAAGCCGAAGGCATATGTTGTGGCTTTTGTCAGTACCTTATGTTTTTTGATGGAATAAATTCCATAGATAATCAAATAGGCGATTCCAGAAATGATTATAATGTGTGAAAAGCGAAGGAATACAGGCAAATGAACCACTTGTAGTAGTTGGCATGTAAAAGCAGTAAGTGGCAGAGCAACACTGCATGCCAGAATCACATGGTAGAGAAGACGAAAAATCTTCGGAGTGCCTTCATGAAATACTTTGGTTCGAAAATATAAGAAGAATGGAATTGGAACCAGATAAAAACTGAAATATTCCATGTAAACTTTTACTTTGAGGTTTGGAACAAAAAGAGTGATCAGATCGTAGTTGCAGGAAGTCCAGCAGCCAATCAGTACAGAAAATAATCCAATGCAAAGTACCCTTCCAAATTGGTCTGATCCCGATACCATGAGAAGTCCGATAAACATGGCAAGAAGGCCAAAGGTAATGAGAAAAATGCATACAAAAAGGCGTACTCGTCCATTAGATAAAACCTTTTGTGTCATGGTATCGCCCTGCATAATTTTCATTACAGGAAGGCCGGTAAAGGCGTGGTCTTCTGTTACAACCATATGAACCAAAAGAGTTTTGCCAGCATAATCTTCTGGCAGTCGAATGAGATGATTTCCGTAGCCTATTAACTTGCCCTGGGAAGCATCCTCTAATCCATAGGTGTAAATTTCTTCACCATCTAAGTAGACTTCCACGGTGGAGTGGACCGAATAGATATCAAGAACAGGATATATAATGGCAGAATCAACTGGCAGCACTGTAGAGAAAGTGATTTCATCTCCGCGGTTTGCAGTTGAAAAGGTGAATTCGCTCATGGAAACATCCTGGTAAGACTCATCCCTTACCGAAACATTCCAACCGTCGTCTAAGACTTGTGTTTCACAAGATATACGATTTGGATCTGTTGCATATAGAAGTAAAAAAACAATGATAATGGCAAAGATAATTGTCAGGATGATATGAATGGTTTTTCTCAAAGATTTATTTTTTACCATATGGATGTCCCCCCTCTTTTATTCCAACATCATATCATAATTTTAAAAAACATCCTATAAGACAAAAAGGAATTCCTTGCGAAAAAATAGGTGGAATGTCTATAATAAAAAGTGTAACTGTAAAAAATAAATTGCATTGGAAAGGGTATGC
>CAVIOJ010000107.1:0-2532 GCA_963644225.1 Lachnospiraceae bacterium
GCATGGAGAGGGTGAAGCGACACTTCGAGAATATGTAAATGTAATTCATGATTCAAACTGCATGGCTTTTTGTGTGGAAAGCCGTCCACATCCGGATTTTTGCGGACCAAAGTGGTGGCAGGATATGGATGTGATTTTGGATGAGGCAAAAAAACTTGGCATGAAAGTCTGGATTTTAGATGACAGTCATTTTCCAACAGGATTTGCCAATGGCGCTATGAAGGAAGCTCCAAATGAACTCTGTCGCCAGAGCATTTTTTATAAAACTTTTTCCTATGGCGGAGGAGAAAAAAATATAAAGTTTGACTATAACAAATTGGCAAAACCACCAAAGTTTAAACTTAGTTTTACCCAGAAGATGATGATGAAGGCTACCATCAAGGAACTTAGAGTATATGATGATGACCAGGTCTACGGCATCACTGCCTATGGGCCAGAGGGACAAGTGGTAGATTTGACGGGAAATACTTCTTGGAAAAAGCCAGCCGGAGAGTGGCAGGTAGCAGTGTGTGGTCTGACTCGCAATATGGGTCCACATCGCAACTATATCAACATGATGAACGAGGCAAGTTGTCACAAGCTTATCGAGGCAGTATATGAGCCACATTTCGCTCATTATGGAGATCTTTTTGGTAATACTATCGCGGGATTTTTCTCAGATGAGCCGGAACTTGGGAATGGTATTTTGTATGCAAAGCACAACATTTTAGGAACCGAGCAGGATCTGCCTTGGAGCAAGGAATTGGAGGAACGCCTGCAAAAAAATATGGGAACAGATTACCGTAAGAATTTGCCACTCCTTTGGAAAAATGATGGAGATCCAATTCTTACTGCACAGGTTCGAAGAAGCTACATGGATGCAGTTTCTAACCTTGTGAAAAAAGATTTCTCAGAACAGGTTGGTGGATGGTGCCGTGAAAAAGGAGTTATGTATATCGGTCATTCCATCGAGGATGATGACACACATACATGTACAGGAAGCGGATTGGGACATTATTTCCGTGGTCTCTATGGCGAGGATATGGCAGGAATTGATGATATCGGTGGTCAGGTTATGCCACAGGGAGAAGTGGAGCCGACAAAGGGAATGCTTGGCATGCGAAATGGCGGATTCTACCATTACACTTTAGGAAAACTTGGAGTTTCTGCTGCCTATTTGGAGGAGAGAAAACAAGGCCGTACCATGTGCGAGATTTTTGGTAATTATGGCTGGAGAACCGGTGTTTCTGACATGAAGTATTTGGCAGATCATTTCCTGGTACGAGGTGTCAATCATTTTGTTCCTCATGCCTTTACTCCAAAGGCTTATCCGGATCCGGACTGCCCACCACATTTTTATGCTCATGGACATAATCCGCAGTATCGTCATTTTGGACAGCTTTGTGCCTATATGAACCGTGTATCAGAACTTATTTCTGGAGGCAAAATTATAGAAAAAGTAGCTATTCTCTACACTGGAGAGGCAGAATGGGCAGGAGAGTCCATGACATTAGACCAGGTTGCAAGACCTCTTTATGATGCCCAGATTGATTATGCATTTTTGCCTGTTGATTATTTGGACCAGGCGGACAAATTTGATTTTGTTGTTGTCCCTTATGCAAAATATCAGCCAATAGAGATTAAAAAACTTTCCAACGTTATTTATGTTGATGCTCTTCCGGATGCCTATACATTGGGAGAGTCTGTTATGGCAGAAAAATCAACAGGCCATATAGATGCCTTAAAAGCGGATGATTTGATGGAGCAAAATCCAGAAAATGCCAAGGTAGTCGCTTTAGGTGACTTGGTCTCTTATCTTGAAAAAGAGGGCGTCAAGGATGCTGTAATTACACCAAAAAATCCTTATGTTCACATCATGCATTACCAGACGGACTGTCATATGTATATGCTGGTTAATGAGTCTGCAGAGCTCTATCAGGGACAGGTGATACTCCCAATGCATTCGTCTTGTTTTGCTTATGATGCCTGGGACAATAAGACATATCAGGTAAATCAGAATTTGACAGAGGCTGGTTGCGAGATTTCCTTTGTTTTGGAGCCTAGAAAGTCATTGATTTTAATATTTGATGAAAACGCTGCGGAGGAAGAGGCTGATGCATTAGAGAGAAGCGGATGCTATCGTTTGTCAGATGTCGTATTAAATCAGGAAAATAAAGACAAAAAAGGCCAGATAGTTGAACTGGCCACATGGAAACGCAGTATTTGCTCTGCACTAGAATATCCTAAGTTCTCTGAAGAAAAAGAAATCTCTCTTCCGGATAGTCTAGAACAGGAAAAACCAAAATTCTGTGGATTAGTGCGCTATGAGACTACCTTTGTCTGCGATGGCGAAGATGCGATTTTAGAGATTACAGATGCACAAGAAGGAGTAGAAGTTTACGTAAATGGAGTCAGCCTTGGAATTCAGGTAGTACCGGAATATTTGTATGACTTGAGCGGGTATCTGAAGGAAGGTACAAATGAAATTGCCATTGAAGTTGCTACCACTTTGTGGCGTGAAAATGCCAGTGGTATTCAGGCCAAGATTATGGG
>CAVIOJ010000108.1:0-7208 GCA_963644225.1 Lachnospiraceae bacterium
TAATAGTAACGTGCGCGTTCCGAGACCTCGTGCATAATTGACATTGCTGGATGCGGCATTTTATTCCCATTAGTACAGCGAAAAATAAGTTTCTAGCTCAATGACGCAGAATGATTTTTTCATATGCAAGGCGGAGGAAGAAGGCGTAGCGGTGGCTACGGCGACTGACGACAACGCAGCAGATAAAAAATCAGGCAAGTCAGTGGGCTAGTTATTTATTATTCGCTGTACTAAACTAAGAGCTTCCTGAAAGCGTATGCCCCAGGCGGACGACGCGTCGCAAGTCTTCAGCTTTAAATGTACACAAACCCCAAGCCTCAAATCGATACCTAACAAATTTACGCAATTTGCCCGAAATGTTCGGCTGGTGGGGAAGTGGCCAGGCCCTATATCCGGCAGGGGCGCCTACTCAAGGTGCAAAAAAACCGGCCCGAAAACTTCATGCGAAGTCTTTTGGGCCGGTCTTTTATATGGCGCTTAAGTCTTTTAGAAGTCTGTAAGGTCAGCTGCACGTCTCTCAAGGAATGCAGTCATACCTTCTGTCTTATCGTGGGTAGAACATGTCACTCCAAAGAGGTTTGCTTCCATCTCAACAGCATTCTTGATATCCATGTCATATCCGTTGTTGATTGCAGCCTTGGCTACAGATACTGCATAGCTACCCTTGCTGATAATCTTTTTAGCCATAGCTTTGGCTGTATCCATGAGCTCTTCTTTTGCAACTACTTTATTTACAAGACCGATGCGATATGCTTCGTTTGCATCGATAGAATCGCAGGTAAAGATCATCTCTTTTGCACGTCCCATACCAACAAGTCTGGCAAGACGCTGAGTTCCACCAAATCCTGGGATGATACCAAGTCCTGTCTCAGGCTGTCCGAAAGATGCATTGTCTGCAGCAATACGGATATCACAAGCCATAGAAATCTCACATCCACCACCAAGAGCGAATCCGTTGACAGCTGCGATAGTTACCTGACGCATGTTGTTTAATTTGAAAAATGGAACAGATGCCTTCATACCAAAAGCACGTGCCTCTGCTGCAGTAAAGTTGACCATCTCAGAGATGTCAGCTCCAGCAACAAATGACTTGTATGGGTTGTCCTTTTTGTCTGGACCACCAGTTAAGATAACAACCTTGACATCGTCTCTTGCTTCGATCTCTGTAAGAGCTACATCAAGTTCCTCCAATGTCTCTGTGTTTAATGCATTCAAGGCTGCTGGACGATGAATTGTAAGTACTGCGATTTCATCTTCTACTTCAAGTAATAAGTTTTTAAATTCTCCCATGATTTCCTCCTCGATTGACAACAGATTTTAAATTCTGTCAATTTTTATCCTTACTATACTACTTTGATAATTTTTTGTCAATCTTAAATCATATCTCTTGATTTCTGCACGCATGCCCGCTGTGCCTCAATCACAGAAGAGCGAAATCCCGATTTTTCCAACTCAGCTACCGCTGCAATGGTGGTTCCTCCTGGCGAACAAACCGCATCCTTGAGTACTCCCGGATGCTCACCTGTCTCTAAGACCATCCCCGCTGCCCCAAGGACAGACTGGGCAGCAAACTTATAAGCCTGCTTTCTAGGCATTCCATCTGCTACCGCCGCATCAGCCATAGCCTCGATAAACATATATACATAGGCCGGAGAAGATCCGCTGACGCCTACAACTGCATCCATCATGGATTCAGGAACGATCTCTGCCTGACCAAAGCTCTCAAAGATAGCTAACACCTCTGCCATCTCATCATCTGTTACCAATTCATTTGGCGTAAGAGCACTCATAGCCTGACCCACAAGAGCCGGCGTATTTGGCATGGCACGAACCAGTTTGATCTGGCTGCCAAACAAGCCAGTTATGCTTTCTATGGTCTGTCCTGCCGCAACAGAAACTACCAATTGGTTCTTTTTGCAGACATCTCTTATCTCCGAAATGACTTCGGCAAACATATAAGGCTTTACCGCTAAAAATAGTATATCCGCCTGACTTGCAACCTCTTTATTATCACACATTGCCTCTATCTCAAATTTATCTGCCAGGCGATTTGCGCTTTCTATGGTATGAACTGATGCAATTATTTGATTTGTTTTATAATCACCTTTTTTTATAATTCCACCAATCATGGCGCTGCCCATATTTCCGCAACCTATAAAGCCAATTTTTTTTGCCATATCAAACCTCCTGAAATTTGAGTCACTAATTGCTTTTTAGTTTATCACATTTTTACATCTTTTCGCAAAAACTTAGCATTATTTGGGCAAGTCTTAAAATTGAAATTAATATGTCAGTCCGAAGTTCAATTCATAGTAATTTCCTGCTGCATCACGATATGCATAGGCTTTACCATTTTCATCCTTCATTTCATCTGGCATATATTTATCCTTGTCAAATCCAGGGACATCATTTGGGCTGACGCACTTGCCATCAGCTCCAACAGCGATAACAGAATCGTCTTTCGGGAAAGTAATCGGCAGCTTGCCAGTTGGTGCATATTTTCCGAAGTAGACATCCATAACAGCCTCATCAAAGGTATCAAATCCAACTGTAAGGACATCCGATACAGTCTCAATATTTCCAAGTTCCCAAGCCAAAGTTACGTTGACATTTGATACAACTACGCCACCTCTTTCATGGACACTCTTTGCCATCTGGGCGATTCGTCCGATTCCTGTAAGAGTAGTCTCCTTGTGGCTAGTCTCCATTGGACAGCAGTTTTCATCTACATCCGGAACTTCCTTGTCTTCGCAAAGATCCAACTCCAGATATCCAGGTGTTGCTGTAAAGTAAGCTCCTGATGCGGGATGCAGCATGAAAATTGTCACATCGGCCTCATCGATATCTTCTGTTACATTTGCATATTGACTAACTAATTCCCGAAGTTTCTTTGTCTCCGGCTCTGCCTGCTTTTCATTTTTATAAAAAGCTTCCGCATATACTTTTACATCAGAAGAAAGAGGCAATATGCCACTGTTTTTCAAAAGAACTACAGACTTTCTATGGGTAAGAGCCGCCTCAGCACGGTCCTCTTCATTTGCCACTACTTTTTCAGCCTCAGATGCATCACGATAAGGATTGTCAAACATGCCAAGAGCAAATTTCTCTGTCAAAGTGCGTACAACAGCCCGGTCAATAGTCTCATCTGTCAAAATAATATCTTCTTTTTTAAATCCTTTTGGAACTTCGTGGGTATCATAGTAACCATTTTTACCACGCTCATATGCTTCTTTGCCATAATCGTTGTCAAAAAGTCCGCTGATAATGTCCACTCCTGACTGGTTGACAGCAAAACCAATACGCTCTGGTTTATCCAAGGCTTCTACGCCCCAGCACATATTGTGGACGATTCCTGTATCAGAGTTGATATATCCCTTAAAGCCCATCTGTCCACGCAAAATAGTATCGATAAAATATTTATTGTAAGCAAAGCCGTATGGTTCAAAGTCAATATCCTGACCTTTTGCGTCCTGCTGGATAAAGCTTTTCTCCTTGGATGGCTTTGAGTAATAAGGCATGATGGAATTGGCATTGTGGCGCACTGCAGGATAAAAGCCCTTGATATGGTATTTTTCCAAGCTTCCTTTTGTTGCATAGACATTCCACTGTCCTGCCTTATAATGAGGATCGAAACCATTTTCTCTGGCGCCGCCTCCTGGGAAATGCTTTACAGTCATGGCTGTTCCATCAAGTTTGGCTCCATCCGAGCCATTCTGGATAGCTGGAATCAAATGATCAAAAGTCTCTTCGATGAAATCCGGATCCTCACCAAAAGTACCATAACTTCTCTGCCATCTTGGATCACTCATGCAGTCTGCCATGTACATATAGCCCTTGCGCAGTCCGCAGGCATTCCACTCACGGTTTATTATTTCTCCGAATTTATCAATGGCATCAAAATTGCCATCCCCCTTTGCTGCTGCAGCAATACCAAGAGTTCCTGGCCAGGTTGCAAAAACTCCAGCTGCATCATTCATACCAAATACAGGCTCTGCATTTTCGTTGCGGGAGTTTGACGCTACTTCCACCGGAATAAAATGGTCACACGACTCCGCTTCAGCCTGCAACTGGTTTAAAAATTCCACCAAATCTGTAGGACTTGGATTGGCACGCAAAATCAAGTTTCTCGAGAACCAGTCCCTTATCATGGTATCTGTTCCAGGCAAATGCTGCTCGCCAAAGATAGACTTGCCATCTAACTGGGCATTATCCAAAATGCCTGATTCGTCAAGTTTTGCCTCATGGCCCTCTACGCCACAAGGATACTTGCCCATACGCCAATCAGAGATAAAAAGCTGGGCGATTTTTTCATCCAAGGTAAGTTCCTTGACATAAGCCTCGGCACGCTCCTTTGGACTTTTTCTCCAGTCATCGAAATCTTTAAATTCTCCGGATCCATCAATATCCTTAAAAAACAGACCGTCCTTTTTAATCAGACGATCTGTTACCATGCCGATTTCCGGCCCATTTTCATTTTTGTAAATTTTTAACAAGTCGCTTGCTTTCTTCATGAAAAATCTCCTTTCATACCAATTCTTGTAGATGTATGATACGAAATCTCATAAATGAAAACAAGGAATATCTTGCCATCTTTTGTAATATTTTTGGCTTTTTTTGCTATTAGCCCAATAATTTTTCGATGCTGGCAATCTTTGCACAGACACAGAAAATCTCAGCTGCCAATCCCAAATCCTCCAATGTAGGATAAGATGGAGCGATTCGAATGATAGAATCCTTCGGGTCTTTTCCATATGGGAAAGGAGCTCCTGCAGGTGTCAAAACTACTCCCGCCTCTTTTGCCAATGCAACGATTCTGGTTGCACAGCCGTCTAACGCTTCGAATGTAACGAAATAGCCTCCCTTTGGGCTAATCCAACTACCGATTTCAAGACCACCAAGTTCTTTTTCCAAAGTAGAAAGAACCAGTTCAAAACGTGGGCGAAGTAAGGCTGCATGTTTTTCCATATGAGCTGCAATACCAGCGCCATCCTTGAAATAGCGCACGTGACGCAGCTGATTTACCTTGTCAAAACCAATAGTCTGAATGGTCAGTGTCTTCTTGATATCTGCAAGGTTTGCCTTTGATGAAGCAATAGCAGAAATACCGCCGCCAGCAAATGAAACCTTTGAAGTAGAGCAGAATTCAAATACCATATCAGGATTGCCTGCTTTTTCACACTCATCGATGATATTTAAAAGCTTGCCGCCTTCTGCGCCATAAAGATGATGCACAGCGTAAGCATTGTCCCAAAAGATTCTAAAATCAGCTGCTGCAGGCTTCAAAGCTGCCATACGTTTTACTGTCTCATCAGAATAAACCACACCCTGTGGGTTAGAATACTTTGGTACGCACCAGATACCCTTGATAGCTGGATCAGATGAAACAAGTTTTTCTACCATATCCATATCCGGGCCATCTTCTGACATCGGCACATTGATCATCTCAATTCCCAAGTGTTCTGTTACAGCGAAATGACGATCATAACCTGGTACTGGACATAAAAATTTAACCTTATCAAGCTTGCACCAAGGAGTATGTCCAAGATATCCATGAAGCATACCTCTTGCAACCATATCGTACATGGTATTTAAGCTGGAATTTCCACAGACAATCACCTGGTCAGGTGAGACTTCCATCATGTCAGCCATAAGACGCTTGGCTTCTGGGATTCCATCAAGACCGCCATAATTTCTGGTATCCAATCCATTTTCTGCAGCCATAACAGATTCTGCATCGATGGCATTGAGCAAATCCATACCCAAATCCAACTGTTCTGAGGATGGCTTTCCTCTCGACATATCAAGGCTAAGATGCTTGTCCTGATATTCCTTGTAGATGGCCTTTACTTTTGCCAACTCTTCCTGTAGTTCTTCCTTACTCATGTTCGCATAGGTTTGCATGGGTATCTTCCTCCTATTTTCTTTTTATATATTAATGTGACTAGCTAACCTTTTATTCTGGTCTGTTTTTTAAATAATCAAGATGATCTTTTATCTTTTTTTCGTAGCCCATTTCGGTAGGATGGTAAAAAGTCCTTCCCTCCAAGGCATCCGGCAAATACTGCTGCTTGACATAATGGTCAGGGAAGTCGTGGGCGTACTGATATCCAATGCCATGTCCCAACTTGCCAGAAGACTTGTAATGAGCATCCTGCAGATGCGTTGGAATAGGCGGGGTCTGACCATTTGCCACCTCATGCATGGCTTCTCCAATAGAAAGATAAGAAGCATTGCTCTTTGGTGCGCAGGCCACATAATTGACTGCCTGGGCCAATATAATCTGAGATTCCGGCATACCGATACGCTCTACCGCCTGGGCCGCTGCCACGGCAACCTGCAGAGCCTGTGGATCCGCATTGCCTACATCCTCGGAAGCGCAAATCATAATTCGTCTCGCGATAAACTTGATATCCTCACCGGCATATAGCATCCTGGCCAGATAGTATATAGCCGCATCCGGATCCGATCCACGCATACTTTTGATAAAAGCAGAAATTGTGTCGTAGTGGTTGTCACCAGACTTGTCGTATTTTACCACACGTCTTTGAATACACTCGCTTGCCACGTCTAAGGTGATGTGAATCTTTCCGTCATCAGACGGGGCTGTAGTCAAGACACCAAGCTCGATGGCCGTAAGGGCATTTCTTGCATCTCCATTGGCCATATCACTGAGGAATTCCAAAGCCTCATCGGTGATGTCTGCCTCATAGGCGCCCAGTCCTTTTTCCTTGTCCGACAAAGCCCGAAGCAGGAGGGTTTTTATATCCTCTTTTTCCAAAGACTTGAGTTCAAAGATGATAGATCTGGACAAGAGAGCTCCATTTACCTCAAAATAAGGATTCTCCGTGGTGGCTCCAATCAGAATAATGGTGCCATCCTCCACAAATGGAAGGAGATAATCCTGCTGTCCCTTGTTGAAGCGGTGAATCTCATCGATAAAAAGAATGGTCTTCTTGCCATACATGCCCTGGTTGTTTTTGGCAGTGGCAACTACCTCTTCCATATCCTTTTTACCAGCAGCTGTTGCATTGATGGAAGTAAATTCCGCACTCGTGGTATTAGCAATCACTTTCGCTAAAGTAGTCTTTCCTGTTCCCGGTGGTCCATAAAAAATAATGGAAGAAATCTTATCCGCCGAGATAGCACGATACAAAAGCTTATCCTTGCCAATAATATGCTGCTGTCCCACCACCTCATCCAGGGTTGTG
>CAVIOJ010000109.1:0-7354 GCA_963644225.1 Lachnospiraceae bacterium
ATCCGATGATGAAGTTATAAAGCAAGCAAAATCTCTTGGAATGGTTATGTCTGAAGATGACAGTTCTTCTGATGATAGTAAGGATACAACCGATAGTAAGACTTCGGATGATGGTAATACTACAGACGATAGCAAGGCTACAGCTGATAGCAATACTTCAGATAATAGCAAGACTACAGCTGATGATAAAACTACAGACGATGGCAATACTTCAGCTGATACTAAGACTACGGTTGATGGTAAGTCTTCGGACGATAATCAAAACATAGATACAAAGGATTCTTCTGAGGTTACAGACAGCGGGCTGCAATCCGTATCTTTTGTCATCGCTTCTGGAGAAGTTTCGGCTACAGTCGCAAAACATCTCGAAGAAGCTGGACTTGTTGTAAGTGCAGATGCTTTTGATTTGTATTTATCCAACCAGAATATAGATAATAAAATTTTGCCGGGAACATATCAGCTTAATGTCGGAAGCAGTTTCGTTGAAATAGGAGAGGCAATCACAAAACGTAAATAATGCCATTGACTACCCTATTTTATGATGTTAGAATGATTTGTGGACACAATATATAGTATTTATTTCTTATAAATATATCGACATCTTGATAGAAAGGGAGTAGAAATCATTGGTTAAAGTTGTAAAAAAAGACGGAACTTTAGAAGATTTTAATGTACAAAAGGTAGTTGACGCTGTTAATAAATCTGCATGTAGAGTTCTTATTAATTTTACAGAGGAAGAGGAAAAATTCATCTGCCAGTTTGTTGAAGAACGGGTTTTTGCCTTAAATGTTGAAAAAGTAGAAATTGCCCAGATGCACAACATCGTAGAAGGGGCGTTAGAACGAGTAAATCCTGTTGTTGCAAAAAGTTATCGTGATTATAGAAATTACAAGCAGGATTTTGTACAAATGTTGGATGAGGTTTATACCAAAAGCCAGTCAATTATGTACATTGGTGACAAGGAAAATGCTAATACAGACAGTGCCTTGGTTTCTACCAAGCGAAGTCTTATTTTTAATGAATTCAACCGAGAATTATATAAAAAGTTTTTCCTGACAACAGAAGAGATTCAGGCCATTCGCGATGGTTATATCTATATTCACGATATGTCAGCTCGTCGTGATACCATGAATTGCTGTCTTTTTGATGTAAAGACAGTTCTTGAAGGCGGCTTTGAAATGGGCAATATCTGGTATAACGAGCCTAAGTCTTTGGATGTAGCATTTGATGTTATTGGAGATATCGTTCTTTCCGCTGCAAGTCAGCAATATGGTGGATTTACTGTTCCGAGTGCTGATTTGATTCTCGATAAATATGCTGAGATTTCTTATAAAAAATATGTAAATAAATATTTGGATTTGGGGCTTCCTGAAGAAAAAGCCAATGAAACTGCTTACAAGGATGTTGAAAGAGACTTTGAACAAGGTTTTCAGGGATGGGAATATAAGTTCAATACAGTTGCCAGCAGCCGTGGTGATTATCCATTCATTACTGTTACTGCTGGAACAGGAACCAGTCGTTTTGCCAAGATGGCAACCATCTGTATGCTTCGTGTTCGTATGAATGGTCAGGGTAAAAAGGACCATAAAAAACCTGTTCTTTTCCCGAAAATTGTATTTTTGTATGATGAGAATCTTCATGGCCCTGGTAAAGAACTTGAGGATGTATTTGAGGCAGGAATTGAATGCTCCAGAAAAACTATGTATCCTGACTGGCTTAGCTTAACTGGCAAAGGATATGTAGCAAGTATGTACAAGCAATATGGCGAAATTATCAGTCCGATGGGATGTCGTGCCTTTTTATCACCTTGGTATGAAAGAGGTGGCATGCATCCAGAAGATGAAAATGATCGACCAATATTTGTTGGCCGTTTCAATATTGGCGCGGTCAGTTTGCATCTGCCGATGATTCTTGCCAAGGCTAGACAGGAGAGCAGAGACTTTTATGAAGTTTTGGATTATTATCTTGAATTGATTCGAAAACTTCATATTCGTACTTATGCTTATCTTGGAGAGATGCGCGCTTCTACCAATCCGCTGGCTTATTGTGAAGGTGGCTTTTATGGCGGTCATTTAAAATATAATGACAAGATAAAACCTATCCTAAAGACAGCGACAGCGTCCTTTGGAATTACTGCCTTCAATGAATTGCAGGAATTATACAATGGCAAATCTCTCGTGGAAGATGGTCAGTTTGCAGTTGAAGTTTTAGAGCATATCAACGAAAAAATCAATCAATTTAAAGAAGAAGATGGCAACCTCTATGCCATTTATGGAACTCCTGCTGAAAATCTTTGTGGTCTTCAGGTCAAGCAGTTCCGTAAAAAATATGGAATTATTGAAAATGTATCAGACCGCGAGTATGTAAGTAACAGTTTTCATTGCCATGTTACTGAGGATATTACTCCTATTCAAAAACAGGATTTGGAATATCGCTTCTGGGAGCTTTCCAATGGCGGCAAGATACAATATGTCAAATATCCTATTGGCTACAACAAAGAAGCAGTAAAAACTTTGGTTCGCAGAGCCATGGATATGGGCTTTTATGAAGGTGTCAATTTATCATTGTCCTATTGCGATGATTGTGGCCATGAAGAGTTGGATATGGATGTATGTCCTGTCTGCGGCAGCCACAATCTGACAAAAATCGAGAGAATGAATGGCTATTTATCTTATTCGAGAGTAAAGGGCGATACAAGATTAAATGATGCCAAAATGGCAGAAATTGCCGAAAGAAAAAGTATGTAATCAGGTGAAAATAAATGCGTTATCATGATATTACGAAGGATGACATGTTAAATGGAGATGGCCTTCGTGTAGTTTTATGGGTGGCAGGATGTGATCATTGCTGCAAGGATTGTCAAAACCCGATCACTTGGGATCCCAATGGTGGATTGGAATTTGATGAAACTGCAAAAAAAGAACTCTTTGATGCATTAGATAAGGACTATATCTCGGGAATCACCTTTAGCGGTGGAGATCCTTTGTACTATCAAAATAGAGAAGATGTCACAGCACTTGCTGCACAAATAAAAGAAAAATTTCCAGACAAAACTATTTGGCTTTATACCGGTTTTACCTACGAAACTATCGCAGAACTTCCGGTTATGGACTATGTTGATGTCTTAGTTGATGGTGAATTTGTTGTAGATTTATTAGATACAAACCTCTATTGGAGAGGAAGTTCCAACCAGCGTGTCATTGATGTAAAAAAGACAAAAGAAGAATGTAGTGTTATCTTACATTGTTCTTAGAAAAAGTAGAGGACTCATATATGAATGTTTCAATAAAAAAATTAAGTCAGAGTGCCAAATTGCCAGAAAGAGGTTCTGCATCTGCTGCAGGATATGATCTTTTTGCAGATATTAAAGAGGAGTTAGTTATTGCCCCTCACGAGACAGCCATGATTGGCACAGGTCTTGCTATTGCTATTCCAGAAGGTTATTTTGGAGGTATATTTGCAAGAAGTGGCATTTCTGCCAAGGAAGGACTTCGACCTGCAAACTGCACAGGAGTTGTGGATTCAGACTATCGTGGTGAACTAAAAGTTGCTTTACATAACGATAGCGAGCAGCCTAGAAAGATTTCTGTGGGACAAAAAATTGCTCAATTGGTCCTTGTTCCATTCTTATCTGTAGACTTCGATGAGGTTGACCAGTTAGATGAGACACAACGCGGAGAGGGCGGATTTGGATCTACTGGCAAGTTATAAAAACAAGTAGGCTAAATTATAGATGACTGGCAAGTTATAAAAGCAGTAGGCTAAATTATAAATGACTGGCTTGGAATTTAGTTTTCATTGTGATTTTTAATAAATAACATGGAGGGATTTACTATGGGAAGTAATGGTATTTTGGACCGTATGGTAAAATTTTACGCAAAAGATGATGCTTCAATCACATTAAATGCAGTACCGGGGCATTTTGCAACATCTTCATCTCATATCAATTTTTACATTGATGTGACCAGATTAAAAATTCGTGCCAACGAATCAAGAGAAGCAGCAAGAAGTTTAAAAAACAAGATGTTACATCAGGTAAACGCCATTGATACCATTGTCTGTATGGATGGTACCGAAGTCTTGGGAGGTTATTTGGCAGAAGAATTGGAAAAAGGCAATTTTTCCAATAATAACAAGCATGAGACGGTCTACATAGTTTCTCCTGAGGTAAATAGCATCAATCAGCTTCTCTTCCGCGAGAATGTGCGTCCTGCTATCGAGGGCAAGAACGTATTACTTCTTTTAGCTACTATGACAACTGGTGAGACGGTTCGAAGAAGCTTGGAATGTATTGAATACTATGGCGGCAATATTGCTGGCGTGGCGGCACTTTTTGCCACAACAGATAAAGTAGACAAAACTCAGGTATTCCCTTTGTTTACAAGTGATGATTTACCAGGTTATCAGACATTTGCACCGCACGAGTGCCCATATTGTAAAAAAGGTATGGCAATCGAGGCCATGGTAAATGGATTTGGATTTTCAAAATTATAAATAAGTTTAGGATGCGCTAAGCTTTGCTGGGGCGCATTCTTTTTTTGAGAGGTAAAAAATGGCAAAAGTTGTATACGATGAGAGCAGCATCGCAGTTTTAGAAGGTCTTGAAGCTGTTCGTAAAAGACCGGGTATGTATATTGGAAGTGTTTCTAGAAAGGGCTTGAATCATCTTGTCTATGAGATAGTTGACAATTCTGTAGATGAGCATTTAGCTGGCGCTTGTGATACCATCTGGGTTATTTTGGAAAAAGATGGTTCTGCAACCATAGAAGATAATGGACGTGGAATTCCTGTTGGACTACATGCAACTGGTGTATCTGCGGCCCGTGTAGTTTTTACCACATTGCATGCTGGTGGTAAATTCGATGATAGTGTATACAAGACAAGTGGTGGATTACATGGTGTCGGATCTTCTGTAGTCAATGCGCTTTCTACTTATATGGATGTAGAAATTTCAAGAGACGGACAGATTCATCACGATCGCTATGAACAAGGGCATCCAGTGATTGCACTGAACAAGGGTCTGCTTCCAACTCTAGGAAAAACGAAAAAAACTGGTACTAAAATCAATTTTTTACCAGATCCTGAAATCTTTGAAAAAACCAATTTTAAAGAAGATGAGATTAAGAGTCGTATGCATGAGACGGCCTATCTGAATCCGAACCTTACCATTATCTATGAAGATAAAAGAAAAGATGAAATAGAACATATCGAGTATCACGAGCCAGATGGAATTATTGGTTTTGTAAAGGATATCAATAAAAATGCTGAAAAATTGCATGATGTTGTTTATTTTTCTGGTTCGGCTGATGGCATTAGTGTAGAGATAGCATTTCAATATTGTAACGAGTTCCACGAAAATATATTGGGATTTTGCAACAATATATATAATGCGGAAGGCGGAACCCATATCACTGGTTTTAAGACTGTATTTACAACTGTTATCAATAATTACGCCAGAGAACTTGGCATTTTAAAGGAAAAGGACGCCAACTTTAACGGAGCGGATGTAAGAAATGGTATGACAGCGGTTGTATCAATCAAGCATCCGGCACCACGTTTTGAAGGTCAGACCAAGACAAAATTGGACAACCAGGATGCGGCCAAAGCCACATCAAAGGTGACAAGTGATGAGATTACACTCTTTTTTGATCGTAATCTAGATACTCTAAAAGCAGTTATTTCCTGCGCTGAAAAGGCTGCTAAAATTCGAAAAACTGAAGAGCGTGCCAAGACCAATCTTTTGACAAAGCAAAAATTCTCTTTTGATAGCAATGGTAAATTGTCCAACTGTGAAAGCAGAGATGCTTCAAAATGTGAGATTTTTATAGTGGAAGGTGATTCGGCTGGTGGATCTGCAAAACTTGCAAGAAACCGTATGTATCAGGCAATCATGCCAATCCGTGGTAAGATTTTAAATGTTGAAAAAGCCAGCATTGATAAAGTTTTAGCCAATGCAGAAATCAAGACTATGATAAATGCTTTCGGCTGCGGATTTTCAGAGGGCTATGGTAACGATTTTGATATAAGTAAACTTCGCTATGACAAGATTATAATTATGGCGGATGCCGATGTGGATGGAGCACACATTTCCACTCTTCTTTTGACCTTGTTCTATCGATTTATGCCAGAACTTATTTATGAAGGCCATGTCTATATTGCAATGCCGCCTCTCTACAAGGTGATTCCTTCCAAAGGGGAAGAAGAATATCTCTATGACGATGCTGCATTGGATAAATATCGCAAGAATCATACAGGTAATTTTACCTTACAGCGATACAAAGGTCTTGGTGAGATGGATGCCGAGCAGCTTTGGGAGACAACACTTGATCCAGAGCGAAGAATTCTTCGCAAGGTAGAAATAGAAGATGGACGTATGGCTTCCGATGTTACCGAGATGCTTATGGGAAATGAAGTGCCTCCGAGACGTGCTTTTATCTATGAACATGCACAGGATGCACAGCTTGATATTTAAATGAGCAGGAGAAAATAAATGCCAGTACAAGAAAATATTATTCGAACAGAATATTCTGAAATTATGGAAAAATCCTACATCGATTACGCTATGAGTGTTATCGTATCCCGCGCGCTGCCAGATGTAAGGGATGGATTAAAACCAGTACAAAGAAGAACTTTATACGATATGTATGAACTTGGAATTCGCTATGACAAGCCATATCGAAAATCTGCGAGAATCGTGGGCGATACCATGGGTAAGTATCATCCTCATGGAGATTCTTCTATTTACGATGCACTTGTTGTCATGTCTCAGGATTTCAAAAAAGGACTTCCTCTTGTAGATGGACACGGAAATTTTGGCTCCATCGAAGGAGACGGTGCGGCTGCCATGCGTTACACCGAGGCAAGACTGCATAAAGTGACCCAGGAATGCTATTTGTCTGACTTGGACAAAGATGTAGTCGATTTTGTTCCAAACTTTGATGAAACAGAAAAAGAACCAGAAGTACTTCCGGTAAAAGTACCAAATCTTTTGATTAATGGTGCCGATGGTATTGCGGTTGGTATGGCTACAAGTATTCCTCCTCATAATTTTGGTGAAGTAATTGATGGTGTCATTGCCTACATGAAAAACCCAGACATCAATACCTTACAGATGATGGAATATATAAAAGGACCTGATTTTCCAACCGGTGGTATTGTGGTTAATAAGGATGATTTGCATTCCATCTATTCAACCGGTACCGGTAAAATCAAAATCCGTGGTAAAGTTGAAATCGAAAAAATGAAGGGCGGAAAAGAACGCCTGATTATTACCGAGATTCCATATCCTATGATTGGTGCCAATATTGGTAAATTCTTAAATGATGTATATAGTCTTGTTGAAACAAAAAAGACA
>CAVIOJ010000110.1:0-2089 GCA_963644225.1 Lachnospiraceae bacterium
CCAATTCGCTTGTAGCAGTCATCCCCTAAAAACATAAAAGCGGCAAGTACATTTCGTATCTTGGTATTGTTTAAATTCGGATAGGCATTGCTCATCTCTTCAAAAAGAGTAAGAGAATCGTCGAGTTCCTGCTGTTCCTGGTCATAGTAACCAATAGTAACACCGGCACCTAGTTTAAAAGTACCCGAATCAGCTTTGATTTTTTCATTTATAATTTTAAGAAGAGTTGTCTTTCCGGTGCCATTATCTCCTAAAATAGCAACATGTTCGCCTCTTTGTAAAAGAAAATTCACATTGGAAAATAAGGTAATCCCATCATATGCTTTAGATAAATCTACTAGTTCTAAAACATCATTGCCGGATGTTGTATCTGGAGCCAATGATAATTTCATATGTGCATCATATTCTTCTGGCTTTTCGGCAAGTTCCATCTTATCTAAAGTTTTTTGCCTGCTCTCCGCTCTTTTAATGGATTTTTCTCGGTTAAATTGCTTGAGTTTGTCGATTACTTCCTGTTGATGAGCGATTTCTGCCTGTTGTTTTTCGTATACGCGAAGCATTGTTTTTCGCATTTCTTCTTTTTGGACGGCAAAGGCAGTATAATTTCCGTTGTATAATCTGGCCTGATGTTTTGTTAAATCAACAACTTTTGATACTATTCGATCCAAAAAATATCGGTCATGGGCTACGATAATTACAGTTCCTTTATAATTCATAAGGAAAGTCTCTAACCACTCAATAGCCTTTAAGTCCAAATGGTTGATAGGCTCATCTAAAAGTAAAATATCTGGCTTTGTAACCAAAAGTTTTCCTAAAGCCACTCTGGTCTTTTGACCACCTGATAGCATATTGATATTTTTATCAAAATCTTCATCCGAAAATCCAAGTCCACGAAGAACGCCTTGCACTTCAGATTCGTAAGCATATCCATTCCTGTGTTCAAAGACATCATGCATATTATGATAGCGTTCTAACAAATCTTCTAGGTCGGATCCGGTCAAAACATTCATCTGTTCTTCCATGGAAGATAAATTCTCTTTCATGGAAATAATATCTTGACACGAAGAATAGACGGCCTCATAGACCGTCTCATCCAATTCGATATTTTGATATTGGGCAAGATAACCGAAAGTGGTATCTTTTGCGAAAATAACACTTCCTGTATCCGCTTGTAATTCACCGGTTATTATTTTTAACAAGGTGGATTTGCCGACGCCATTGCTTCCGACGATAGCCACCTTATCTCCGGCTTCTATTTGAAAAGAAAGGTCTTCGAACAAGGTATTACTGCCAAAAGATTTCGAAAGACCCTGACATGATAAAATCATGACATCCTCCTATAGCATTCCCTCAAGAGTGCTTCGAATTTCTTTAATGAAATCCTGGCTGTTAAGAACAGTAGGATTCTCGATGGTGGTGATCAAAGCTAAATCCTTGGTCATTTTGCCATCTTCGATGGTTTTGATACAAGCAGCTTCCAATTTATCAGCGAATGTAACCAATTCATCAATACCATCAAGCTCGCCTCTTTTTCTAAGAGCGCCAGTCCATGCAAAAATAGTTGCTACGGAATTGGTAGAAGTCTCTTCACCCTTGAGGTGCTTGTAATAATGTCTTTGTACGGTTCCGTGGGCTGCTTCGTACTCGTAAACGCCCTGTGGAGATACTAAAACAGAAGTCATCATCGCAAGAGAGCCAAAAGCTGATGAAACCATATCACTCATTACATCTCCATCATAATTTTTGCAAGCCCAGATATAACCACCCTCTGATTTCATAACACGTGCAACCGCATCATCAATCAAGGTGTAAAAATAAGTGATTCCTGCTTCTTCGAACTTATCTTTATAAGATGCATCAAATATTTCCTGGAAAATATCCTTGAAAGTATGATCATATTTTTTGGAAATAGTATCTTTTGTGGCAAACCACAAATCCTGCTTGGTATCCAAAGCATAATTAAAACAAGATTTTGCAAAACTTTCGATAGAGCCATTTAAGTTGTGCTGTCCCTGTACAACTCCAGCACCTGTGAAGTTATGAACCAATTCGCTAACCTGGCTGCCATCTTCTGCAGTATAGACAAGCT
>CAVIOJ010000111.1:0-8897 GCA_963644225.1 Lachnospiraceae bacterium
ATAATCAGCCATTGTGCAAGGCTAGTCAGACAAAATTTATTCTCCTGCTTCCATACCCTCTAACTTACGCTTCTTGTAGCCTGCAAAATCTCCGGCATCCAAAGCATCTCTGATTTCTTCCATCATATGATTATAGAAGTAGAGATTGTGAAGTACACAAAGACGCATGCCAAGCATTTCCTTTGCCTTGAGAAGGTGACGGATATAGGCTCTAGAATATGTACGGCAGGCTGGGCAACCGCAGCCTTCCTGAATCGGGCGCATATCCTTTTCATATTTCTGGTTGAAGAGGTTTAACTTGCCATGATCAGTATAGACATGACCATGACGACCATTTCGGCTCGGATAAACACAATCGAAAAAGTCGATACCGCGCTCTACTCCCTCTAAGATATTAGCAGGAGTTCCTACTCCCATGAGATAAGTCGGCTTATCCTGTGGCAGATATGGTACTGTCTCCTCTAAAATATGATACATCTCCTCATGTGTCTCACCAACTGCAAGACCACCTACAGCATATCCATCGAGATCCATCTCTGAAATTCTCTTGGCGTGATCAATTCTGATGTCCTCAAAAATCGCCCCCTGATTGATTCCAAAGAGAAGCTGTTCTTTATTGATCGTATCCTCAAGGCTATTGAGACGGTTCATCTCATCCTTGCATCTGGCCAGCCAGCGTGTGGTACGATTGACAGAATCAGTCACATATTTTCTATCAGCTCGAGAACTCGGGCACTCGTCAAAAGCCATGGCGATGGTAGATCCCAAGTTAGACTGAATACGCATACTTTCTTCTGGTCCCATAAATATCTTGTGTCCGTCGATATGGGACTGGAAGTAAACGCCCTCTTCCTTGATTTTTCGCAGTCCTCGCAGAGAAAATACCTGAAATCCGCCAGAATCTGTAAGGATAGGTCTATCCCATACCATAAATTTATGAAGACCACCAAGTTCTTTGATAGTCTCATCGCCGGTTCTTACATGAAGATGATAGGTGTTAGACAACTGCACCTGGGTTCCAATATCATGCAAGTCATCAGTAGAGACAGCCCCCTTGATGGCTGCTACTGTACCAACATTCATAAATACAGGTGTCTGTATGGTTCCATGGACTGTTTCCATGGTGGCTCTTTTTGCTCTTCCTTCTGTTTTTAAAACTGTATATTTCATTTTTTACATCCTATTATTTTTATAGTATTCCTCTACCGAATCCATCTTTGCACTCATATTTAAAAGCAAGGCATCGGCTATGGTAATTGCCGCCATGGCTTCTACCACAACCACAGCTCTAGGCACAATCACAGGATCATGTCTTCCATGGATTTCAATCTCAGTCTTGTTGCCAGATGCATCTACTGTACTTTGCTTTTGACTGATAGACGGTGTCGGCTTGACTGCCACCCTAAATTCTAACTGGCTTCCATCAGACATACCGCCCAAGACTCCACCGGAATGGTTGGTCTCCTTTATGACATTTCCATCTGCATCCAGGGTAAATGTATCGTTATTGGTTGATCCATTTGACTTTGCCGCATCAAATCCATCGCCAATCTCAAATCCTTTTACAGCTCCGATAGAGAGCATGGCCTTGGCAAGATTTGCATCAAGCTTATCAAATACCGTCTCACCAAGTCCTACTGGCAAGCCGCTGATGTGGCACTCGATAACTCCACCTGCGGAATCCTGATTTTTTATACATTCTTCCAAAAAGGCCTCTGCCTCTTTTGCAGCCGCATCATCTGGCATGGCAAATGAGTTTTTAGCTATCTCATTAAAATCAAAGGAAGATATTTCAACTGGGCCAATAGATTTGGTAAAAGCACAAACTTCGATGCCAAGTTTTTCAAGCATTTGTTTGGCCAAAGCTCCAGCCGCTACACGACCAATGGTCTCTCTTCCACTGGATCTTCCGCCGCCTCTGTAGTCGCGAATTCCATATTTTTCCCAAAAGGTAAAATCCGCATGTCCCGGGCGAAATACCTCAGCTATATTGGAATAATCCTTGGAATGCTGATCAGCATTTCTTACCATCATAGAGATTGGTGTTCCGGTGGTTTTTCCTTCGAAAACTCCCGACAAAATCTCTATTTTATCAGCCTCGGCGCGAGCCGTTGTAAATTTTGATTGTCCAGGCTTTCTGCGGTCCATATAGGCCTGTATGGCCTCCTCATCGATAGTAAGTCCTGCCGGCATACCATCAATTACCACTCCAAGGCCAGCCCCATGGGATTCTCCCCAAGTCGTAATGCGAAATATTTGTCCAAATGTTGATCCAGCCATCTGATGTCCCTTCTTTCAAAAAATATCCCGCAAGGAATTCCCCTGCGGGATATGACTTTTATACTAGTTTGTGAATAACGATGCTATTTGGCTTGTCTACCTTGATAGGTGGATTTTTCATAAGAATCGTCTTTTTTTCATGGTCCACGGTAAAGGTACGAATCTCGTTAGAATCGTGATTCAAAGAAACCAAGGTCTTGTTGTCAGGAAGCAATCCAATACTCTTTGGATAATCCCCACTGATCTGGGCGATGCTTTCGATAGATAAGCTACCATCCTCAGCTACTGCAAGACATACCACCTCATTGGCTCCATCCAAGGATACATATAAGTTCTTACCATCTGGTGAAAATTCAAGTGCGGAAGACGAAGCAAGAGGATCGTCTTTTTGCAAGATAGACTGGTAAGAGAATTTTTCAAATACTGGCTTGCCGTCTATCAGTTCATATGTAAAGGACTCTACGATATTGGTAGCTTCCTCCAAGATATAAGCGAACTTGCCATCTTTCGAAAAACGAATACGTCTCGGTGCTGTATTGAGTGGGCAACGAATGATATCGAAAAGCTGAAGCTTGCCACGCTCGTAATCCACTTCATAAATTTTTATCTGATTAAGTCCCCAGTCAACTACACAGAGGAACTTTTCATCCGGTGTAAGCTTTGTACAGGTGATACGAGGATCCATGCGCTTTTCTACCGAACTCTTTCCGATACCCTGATGGAAAATACCATCTGCGATGCCAGCTATACTGCCGTCCTCGTTGAGGCGCATCATGGTCACCTTGCCATCGTGAAATCCTGCGATAAAAAGATAGCGATCTAAAGAATCAATCTCCACGTAGCATCCACGCATACCGCCAATCCAAGCCTGGTTTATTTTTGTCAAATCCCCGTTTTCATCGATAGAGAAAGAAGCAATACCTTCATCCTCGATAGAATATAAAAACTTGCCGCTGTGGGCCACTGCCATATTGGATGGATTGCTGATAGGAGCAACGCTTCGCTCTGTAAGTTTCCCCAATTCCATATCAATATCGTACACATGAATTCCAATACTATTCTCATGTGTATAAGTGCCAACGTAAGCTACATACTTCTCCTGTGCCATAATCCTAATCCTCCTTGCGCCTTAAGATGTCATATGGATCTAATGGATGACCTAGGTCGATCCATAATTTTTGCTTTGGATGAGGGGCGCTTGGCATATCCTCGCCATCCTCATTTACGATGCGTTTTACCACTACTTCTATATTATCGCCATTTGGCTTCATTATTTCAATAGTTTCTCCCACTGAGAACTTATTTCTCTGCTCGATAGGATACAAGCCCCTCTCATCTATATCCCCAACGATGCCTAAGTAGGTATACTCCTTGATGTAGGTATTGCTGTCGTATATCTGGGCCTCCTCGGAAGGCTTTCCAAAGAAAAATCCAGTGGTAAACTGACGATAAGTGCAATTGGAAATCTGGTCCAAATACCAGGACATATTAGCCTGATATTTTTCCGGAGATTCCAAATAATCATCAATAGCCTTTCTATAAGTTCTGGCAACAGTTGCAACATAAAGAGCAGTCTTCATGCGGCCCTCTATCTTGAAACTGTCAATTCCCGCATCAATAAGTTCCGGAATATGCTCAATCATGCACAAATCCTTGGAGTTAAAGATGTAGGTTCCGCGCTCGTTTTCATAGACAGGAAGATACTCTCCCGGGCGCTGTTCCTCGACAACTGCATACTTCCAACGACAAGGATGGGTGCAGGCACCACGGTTCGCATCTCTTCCGGTAAAATAATTACTAAGCAAACATCTGCCGGAATAAGAAATACACATAGCTCCATGAATAAAGGTCTCTATCTCCAAATCATCTGGAATATTTTGGCGAATCTCCTTGATTTCTCGAAGAGATAACTCTCTGGCTGAAACCACACGACTGGCCCCTAATCCATGCCAGAAATTGTATGTTCCATAATTGGTATTGTTGGCCTGGGTGCTGATATGAAGCTCAATCTCCGGGCAAACTTCCTTTGCTATGGTAAAAATCGCCGGATCTGCAATAATCAAAGCGTCTGGTTTTAATTCTTTTAGCTCTTCAAAATAGGTACGAACTCCAGGCAAGTCACCGTTGTGAGCCAAAATGTTGGCCGTAACATAGACCTTGACTCCATGGGCATGGGCAAAAGCGATTCCCTCTGCCATGTCTTCCTTTGAAAAGTTCTTGGCCTTGGCGCGAAGTCCATAAACCTCGCCTCCGATATATACTGCATCCGCTCCAAAAACGACTGCTACTTTTAATACTTCTAAGCTGCTGGCTGGAACCAGCAATTCTATGTCTCTCATTAAAAACTCCAAATATATTTATCTCATTGTAGAAAGTGCAAGTCCATCTCCTACCGGAAGAATAGAAGTAACTAAATCCTCATCATGTGTCAGACTATACAGATACTCTCTCATCCTCTTGTGAATGGTGCGATTTCTACGCTCGATTGCATAGTGGGACTCGATCAAATCTCCATCCTGCAATACATTGTCCGTGACCAGAGTAGAACCAGAATGCATAAGTCTTTTTACCTCAGGTAAAAAAATCGGATATTGTCCTTTTGCTGCATCCATAAATATAAAATCAAAGGTTCCCTCTAATGTCGGCAAAATATCCTGGGCATCTCCCTCAAGAAGGGTGATGATTTCCTCCTTGCCTGCTCGCAAAAAATTGGCTCTGGCAATAGGAATACGTGGCGGATAATTTTCAATAGTAGTAATTCTGCAATCCACCGGGTCATAAGCCTCCATCAGTAAAGCAGAAAAACCAACCGCAGTCCCCACCTCAAGAATTTGCACTGGCTTTAGCGTCTGCATCAAAAACTTCATAAAAGTCTGCGTGTCCCGTCGAATAATGGGAACAAAGGATTCTATCGCCTCATCGCGAATCTGGGAAATATAGTCAATTTCCGGACCTTCTAATGACTCCAAGTAGGTTAAAAATCTCTCATCTACTATCATCTTATACTTCCATAATAATCGGCATAATCATCGGACGTCTCTGAGTTTCCTTACGCACAAAATCTCCAAGAGATTCCTTGATTTCACTCTTGATTTTGGTCCAATCAGTCACGCCTCGATCCTGCAGGCGATCCATGGTTTCATTTAATACAGCTCTGGCAGAATCCATCAAATCCTCTGAATCTCTCACATAGACAAATCCACGTGATACGATATCCGGACCAGCCAATACCTGTCCGCTGGCAGAATCCAAAGTAAGAACTACGATAATAATTCCATCTTCCGCCAAGTGCTGTCTATCACGAAGAACGATATTGCCGACGTCTCCGACACCGAGTCCGTCTACCATGATAGCACCCGTATGAATTTTTCCAGCCACTTTTGCCTTGTTTTCATCGAGTTCTAACACATCACCAGATGACATGATAAAAATATTGTCCTTGTCGATTCCAAGACTCTCTGCAATTCTGGCCTGTGCCAAAAGATGCTTGTATTCTCCGTGAACAGGAAGCGCATATTTTGGACGGACCAAAGAATAGATAAGCTTGATTTCCTCTGCGCAGGCATGTCCAGATACATGGACATCCTGGAATACTACATTGGCTCCCTTCATGCAAAGTTCATTGATAACATTGCTGACGGCCTTTTCATTTCCAGGAATCGGATGAGAACTAAAAATAATAGTATCGTTTGGCTTGATGGAAATCTTGCGATGAGTGCCATTTGCCATACGAGAAAGTGCAGCCATAGACTCTCCCTGGCTTCCAGTTGTAATAAGAACTGTCTTCTCATCCGGATAATTTTTAATATTTTCAACATCAATAAGGGTGTTGTCCGGGATATCCAAATATCCTAATTCCGAAGCTGTGGAAATAATGTTGACCATGCTTCGTCCCTCTACTACAACCTTACGATCAAACTTGTAAGCTGTATTAATAATCTGTTGCACACGATCCACATTGGATGCAAAAGTAGCAATAATGATTCTGGAATTGGAATGCTCAGCAAAAAGTGCCTCGATGGTCTTTCCTACTGTCTTTTCTGACTGGGTAAAACCAGGGCGCTCAGCATTGGTACTATCGCACATAAGGGCAAGTACACCTTTTTTCCCTAACTCTCCAAATCTCTGCAAATCGATGGCATCACCGTATACAGGGGTGTAATCCACCTTGAAGTCACCGGTATGAACTACGATACCTGCTGGCGAATAAATTGCAAGAGCCGCTGCATCCTGGATACTGTGGTTGGTACGGATAAACTCTACACGGAATTCTCCTGCATTGATATGTTGTCCGTATTTAACAACCTTGCGCTTTACTTTTGTAAGAAGATTGTGCTCTTCTAATTTGTGTTCAATCAAACCATTGGTCAACTTGGTAGCATAAATCGGTGCATTGATTTCCTTCATCACATATGGAATGGCTCCAATATGATCCTCATGACCGTGGGTAATAAAAAATCCCTTTACCTTGCTTTCATTTTCCTTCAGATAAGTAATGTCTGGAATAACCAAGTCAACTCCTAACATGTCATCATCTGGGAAGGCCAATCCACAATCCACTACAATAATGCTATCTCCGTACTCAAATGCAGTGATGTTCATTCCGATCTGCTCTAGGCCTCCAAGTGGAATGATTTTAAGCTTTCCGTTATTCTGTTGTTTTTGTTTCAAAATTTACCTCCTATAATCTTATCTTTACATCTCAAAGTCAGTATCTTCCACTAACTCTTGAAAAATCTTTACTACTGCTTCAAATTCCACATCATCCTCTACGATCTCATAAGTAGAATCTGTCTCATCTGATGCAACTTCCTTTAAAATAAAAGCATCTGTATCTCCCTCACTGTCTTCCGTCACAAGAAGATACTTTTGCTGATTTAATGTAGTTTCTTCCAAAACAAATACGGTAATCTCTTCGTCCGTATCTGGTGCCATCAAAGTAATGCTATCCATATTATTCCTTTCTATTTTGTTGCAAAGAATCCAGATAACCCTGAAGGATAATCATGGCTGCGATCTTGTCGACATGTTCTTTGCGCTCTCTTCTGTCAAAAATGCCAACTTCTGCCATGATTTCGTCCGCCTCAACCGTAGTCAGACGCTCATCCCAAAAGATGACTTCAAGTCCTGTTCTTTTAACCAATAAATCACGAAATTCTTCGGTTTCCTGGCAACGAATGCCTGCATCTCCGTTCATATGCATAGGATAACCAAGAACAATGCGATCTACATCATATTCTTTTATTAGCTCTTCTATTCTAGATAAAGTCTTCCGAAGCTTCGTAGGCTTTTCTCTGCGAATAATCTCCACACCCTGTGCAGTCAAAAACAAAGGGTCACAAACTGCAACCCCTACCGTCTTTGTTCCATAATCTAATCCAAGTATCCTGCTCAAAATAAAATCCGACCTTATTTATTCCAAGATTTTTCCTGGATATAATTTTTGAGGAGTTCCTCAACGATCTCGTCTCGCTCAACCTTCATAATGAGACTGCGAGCGCCCTTGTGGCTGGTGATAAATGTAGGGTCTCCGGACATAACATATCCTACAATCTGGCTCACTGGGTTGTATCCTTTTTCAGCAAGGGCTTCGTAAACTTCGCGAAGCACATCCCCAACTAAAGTCGGTGTCTCCTTTTCTACTTTAAAAAATTGTGTGTTACTTAAATCTTGCATAATCATCCGCACCTTCTGCTTTCATCAAAAGCTAATAATGTTTATTTTATAATATTGTAACAATTTTGTAAAGAAGCCCCGTCTTGCAAAAGGTAAATATGTTCTGCGATTTCTTGACCTAAAATACCACTTTTTATCTGGTTGGAAAGATTCTCATCTGTCGGATAAGCTACGCGAATGTATTCTTTAGTATATCCCGTATAGTATGATTTTCCATCGATTTCAAGCGGAGTCTCAAAGAGGACTTCCGCCTCGCGTCCTACATAAGACTCGCGATAGTTCTTTGACATAGTTTCTTCTAGTTCAAGTAAAATATCGCTTCGCTTGGTCTTTATCTGCTCATCCACCTGATCTGGCATAACTGCCGCCCTGGTCCCTTTTCGCTTGGAATATTTAAAGATATGCATCTCGTAAAAACCAATTTTTTCCAAATAATCTTTTGTGATTTCAAACTCTGCTTCCGTCTCGCCCGGAAATCCCACAATCACATCGGTAGTGATGGCTGGCGCATCAAAATACTTGCGAAGCATTGCGCAGCCCATCTCATACTCTGCCGCAGAATACTTGCGATTCATGCGCTTTAGTGTGGCATCGCATCCACTTTGCAAAGAAAGATGAAAATGAGGACAAATCTGCTCAACTTTAGACAAGCGCTTTGCAAACTCTTCCGTGATAATCTGGGGTTCTAGTGAGCCAAGTCGAATACGTTTTACTCCGTCAACACTGGCCACCGCCTCAATCAACTCGATCAAGTGATTTTTTTCAAATCCACTATTGTAGTTTTCCGTAAGTCCATAGGAGCTCAGATGAATTCCAGTAAGGACTATCTCCTGATAGCCGTTGGAAGTCAGGTTTTTCACCTCTTGAACCACGTCTTCAATATTGCGGCTGCGCACACGTCCTCTGGCATAAGGAATAATACAATAGGAACAAAACTGATT
>CAVIOJ010000112.1:0-4460 GCA_963644225.1 Lachnospiraceae bacterium
GTATTTTTTCAAAAAGCAAAAAAAGAAAAAGGGGGTCTTTTTTTCGTGAGTAGATTACAGGTTATGACGGATGACCGGGCGTCTTCTACGACTGTGACATTGGCAAAGGAGTTCAAACAGCGTATTATCGCAAGTCCGCCAGGTGTATGTCTTGTCGAGATGCAGCTTTCCATGCTAAAAGTGTGCCATGCTCAGAGTTGTGGAAAGTGCGTTCCGTGTCGTGATGGATTAGGAAAATTAGAGGATTTGTTGGAGGATGTGTTAAACAACCGCGCAAACGAAGCCACACTTTCTCTGATTGAAAAGACGGCAAAAAATATCGAACTTTCTGCTGACTGTGCCATCGGATTCGAGGCGGCTCGTATGGTTTTGGTGGGATTGGATGGCCTGCGGGAGGATTATATTTCCCATGTAAAAAATCATAGATGCAGCGGTAGTTTCGAACAGCCGATTCCTTGTATTGATCAGTGCCCAGCCCATGTGGATATTCCTGGATATATTGCCTTGACGGGGGCGGGACGATATGAAGATGCGGTTCGCCTTATTCGAAAGGACAATCCTTTCCCTGTGGCTTGTGCTCTTATTTGTGAGCACCCATGTGAGCAGAGATGCAGACGAAATATGTTGGATTCCTCTGTAAACATCCGTGGACTAAAGAGATCTGCTGTGGATTGTGCCGATTTGGATGCTATTCCACTGCCACCTATGGCAGATTCTACCGGCAAACGTATTGCCATTATAGGAGGTGGCCCAAGTGGCCTCACTACCGCATATTTCCTACAGTTGATGGGACATTCAACTACCGTTTTTGAGGAAAAACCTGCCCTGGGAGGCATGCTTCGCTATGGAATTCCAAATTACCGTTTTCCACGCAAGCGCCTGCAGCAGGATATCGACTATATTTTAAAGACAGGTGTCGAAGTAAAACTAAATACCAAAATTGGTCGGGATATTACCATGGCTCAGTTGGAGGAGGACTATGATGCGGTCTATATTTCCATCGGTGCCCAGACAGATAAAAACTTTGACATCGAAGGAGCTGACAGTCTCAATGTCATCTCAGCAGTTAATTTGCTTCGTGATGTAGGATTAGAAAAACGTCTTGATTTTACCGGACAGGAAGTTGTAGTCATCGGTGGTGGAAATGTGGCAATGGATTGTGCTAGAACCGCTATTCGTGCCAATGCAAAAAAAGTTAGCATCATCTATAGACGACAGGAAAAAGATATGACGGCATCTCCAGTTGAGGTGCGAGGTGCTATCGAGGAGGGCGTAGAACTCTTTACCCTTCAGGCTCCTCTTCGTGTGGAGGCCAATGAAAAGGGCGAGGCGATTGCTCTTTGGACTCAGCCACAGATTAGTGGTCTCTATGACAGAAATGGTCGTCCGAAGTCCAACAAGGCCGACAAGGATCCTGTTCGCATTCCAGCAGATTTGATTTTGGTTGCAATAGGTCAGGATATCGAAAGTCAGCAGTTTGAGGACCATGGTATCAAGACAAAATGGAACCGTATCATTACTGATGATGGCGGAAATACTACGGATCATCCGGGAGTATTTTCTGGTGGAGACTGTGTTTCTGGACCGGCTACTGTTATCAAGGCAATTGCAGCTGGTAAAGTCGTTGCAGCCAATATTGACGAATATTTGGGATATCACCACGAGATTACCGTGGATGTGGACATCCCTTCCCCTCTTATGAATGACAAATTACCTAGCGGACGAATTCATTTGACAGAGCGCGAAGCCTGTGAGCGAAAAAATGATTTTGATGGTATCGAAAATGCCATGAGCCGAGAGGAAACTATTCAGGAAGCAGCCAGATGTTTGCGCTGTGACCATTATGGATGTGGTGTACTGAGAGGAGGCAGAGAACTGGGATGGTAAATGCAACAATTAACGGAACCGTTGTCTGCGTCGACAAGGGGACCACTATTTTAGAAGCGGCAAGAAGCGCGGGAATTCGTATTCCTACCCTTTGTTATTTAAAAGAAATCAATGAGATTGGAGCCTGCAGAGTTTGCCTGGTAGAGATAGCCGGTAAAAAGAATCTGGTAGCTGCCTGCAACAATGTGGTTGAGGAGGGTATGGAGATCTATACCAACAGCCCAAAGGTGCAGTCTGCAAGACGAACCAATGTAGAGTTTATTTTGTCACAGCATGATTTCCGCTGCGCTACCTGTGTGCGAGGCGAGGATTGTAATCTGCAGAGTCTTGCCAGAGAACTCAATATCATCGAGATTCCATACAAGACAGAGATTGAGAATCAGCCGTGGGATCATTCTTTTCCTTTTATTCGTGATTCGGCAAAATGTATCAAGTGCATGCGTTGCGTTCAGGTTTGTGACAAGGTTCAGACCATGGGAATCTGGGATATTATCAATACAGGAAAGAGAACCAGCGTCAGCACAGTAGATATGCAGGATATTCGTACCATGGACTGTGCTATTTGTGGACAATGTATCACCCACTGCCCAACCGGTGCTTTGCGTGAGCGCAATGATACCATGAATGTTATGGATGACATTATGAATCCTGACAAGATTGTTATTGCCCAGATTGCTCCTGCTGTTCGTGCGGCTTGGGGCGAAGGATTTGGACTGGGGCCAGAGGAAGCCACTGTTGGCAAGATGGTAGCTGCTGCAAGATGTATTGGCTTTGATTATATTTTCGATACTGATTTTTCAGCAGATTTGACCATCATGGAAGAGGGACATGAGCTTCTAGAGAGACTTGCAAAAAAAGAGGACAGCAAGTTCCCTATGTTTACCTCATGTTGCCCTGGCTGGGTTCGCTTTGTAAAGGGAGAGTATCCAGAATTTGTAGATCATCTTTCTACAGCAAAGTCGCCACAGCAGATGTTTGGTGCCGTGGCAAAGACCTATTATGCGGATATACTCGGAGTGGATGCCAACCAGATTACCTGTGTATCCATCATGCCTTGTACCGCCAAAAAATACGAGTGCAGTGTAGAGCAAATCAATGACAGCGGCGCTGGTCGTGATGTGGATTACGCTCTTACCACAAGAGAGTTTATCCGTATGCTTCGTGCGGCCCAGGTCAATATCTCCTTGCTTGAGGAGGAGGCCTTTGATGAGCCGCTTGGACTTGGAACGGGCGCGGGTGTTATTTTTGGAACGACAGGTGGAGTTATGGAAGCTGCTCTTCGCAGTGCCTACTATTTCGTGACCGGTAAAAATCCAGGAGCAGAAGATTTTTCCGTTGTACGTGGAGAAGATGGCATTCGCGAAGTGACAGTGGAGATTGACGGTACTCCTATTCGTGCGGCAGTAGCCTCTGGCCTTGGCAATGCCAGAAAGCTCATGGAAAAAATCAAATCAGGCGAAAAGACATATGATTTCGTGGAAATCATGGCTTGCCCTGGAGGTTGTGCCGGCGGTGGCGGACAGCCTATTCATGATGGCAAGGAGATGGCCAAGGAGCGTGGAGAGAGACTTTATGCTCTTGATCAAAATTCCATCCTTCGTTTCTCTCATGAGAATCCGGCAATCAAGCAGGTATATGATAAATTCCTGGAAAAACCGCTTTCCCACAGAGCTCACGAACTTTTACACACAAGACAGGCAGATTGGGATATGTAGTATCTGTATTAGGCTTGCGAATAGTGTATGAATTGATATAAAATAAGTATGATGGTTACAAGCAGAGGGCAATGTATATATGCCCTCTACTTGTGTTAAATTTTTAGGGGACAAAGTATTATACTTGGGAGGTTATCATGAAAAACGATTTGAATAGTAGTCTTTGGAAGGATGCCATGGAAAAAATCCGTCAGTGTCACTTGAGCGCTGGAGGGATTGGCGATGCTACTACACTTGATTGGAAGGACGCTTTTGATTCTTTAGTGGAGGCGATCAAGGAAGAGCGCAAGTCTGATCCAGCTTTTTCAGCGGAACTTATGGATTTGACACAAGCTACAGAAGTTACCTATGATTTCTCGGATATTTTAGAGGAGTATTTTGATCACTTGGAGGAAGAAGAAGACTGGCAGGATGTGATCGATTCTTGTCATGAGATTATTTCTCTTTTCAAGTGGGAAAAGAAGATGCCTTCGGAGTACAACTTCCGTATTGGCAATGCCCTCAATAAAATGGGCCGTGTCGATGAGGCAGAAGCCTTTGGCCAGGAATGGCTCGCATCTTACCCACAGGATCTAAATGCTGCAGCTGCCAATGTATTCCTCAAGGTTCAACTGAAAAAATTTGATGAGGCTGAGGAGATTACAGAGCACTATCTTCGCGATGATTTGCTTTGTGATGATGAGACGGATACTTTCTTTATGGCGGCTTACAGACTCTACGAACTTACAGACAATATCTATGCGAAGCAGCGTGTGGAGAAAAAAATGGCAGAGTACAATGCCATGATGGAAGAAAACAAATAATAATTGATGAAAAAGCATACGAAAAAAAGAAAAATAAAAGGCCTCGTTACTGTAC
>CAVIOJ010000113.1:0-2650 GCA_963644225.1 Lachnospiraceae bacterium
AAAGACTTGTGACAAAGTTCAAAAAAATACCGAACACGAAAAGTTGATTTTTGTGCTCGGTATTTTTATAAATTTTTTTAGATCAGTTAAACATCCTACTGCATAAGTGTGTCCATAAGATTTATATAGACTTCGGTATGTCTTACTTTCCAGTTGTTACAGATGGCTTCGGCTTGCTCGCTGGTAGCGGTATGTAAATTGAGATCCAGCATAATAGCACCATCGACGCTGTACTTGCAATGAACAAGATAACCACCGCCTGTCGCCAAATCATAATTGGCTGTTAGGGCGTTATCTTTTTTTATGGTCAGTTTATTTTTTGACAGATATTCTTTCATGTCATCTTCGATGGCAGGACTTACTTTGTCACGCATGAGAAAAAGAGTTTTTCTTCCCTCATCATTAAGCTGGTACATGGTATTGCCGTGAGATTGCTTTACATCAACCAGATGGGCATCCTCCACATCGCTGATGACCTGTTGGATGGTAAAGTAGTCTGTGTATTCTTTGTCCAGATAAAACTGGGAGATCTGAGCATTGCTCAGGGGACCATCTACTTTAGAGAGAAGAAGCAGCACTGAAATTTTGTAGATCATATTAGGCTCGGCCATAAAAATTCTCCTTTCTATTTTTGTATTTAGCAAAGCATTTAGATGTGATTTTTTACCGCCTGTGATACCACTTGGGCAACTCTAGGGTCAAAGGCCTCTGGCAGGATAAAGTCTTCATTTAACTGTGATTCATCCACCAAATTGGCGAGGGCATTAGCCGCTGCCAACTTCATTTCCTCGGTAATCTGTGTGGCGCGTCCTTCGAGGGCTCCCTTGAAGATGCCAGGGAAAGCAACCACATTGTTGACCTGATTTGGAAAATCTGAACGACCGGTTCCGACTACTTTTGCACCAGCAGCTTTCGCTACGTCAGGCATGATTTCTGGAGTAGGATTTGCCATGGCAAAGAGGATGGCGTCTTTGTTCATGCTTGAGACCATCTCAGGAGATACGATATTTGGAGCGGAAACACCGACAAAGATATCAGCACCAACCAAGGCGTCTGCGAGACTTCCAGTTTTACCTTCCAAGTTGGTTACTTTTGTCATTTCTTCCTGCATCCAGTTGAGGTTTTTGTATCCCTTGTGGATGATTCCGTCGCGGTCACACATAGTTACATGTAAAAATCCATAGCGGAGAAGAAGTTTTGTGATGGCAACTCCTGCAGATCCAGCTCCGTTTACTACGACTTTACAGTCTTCTTTATTCTTTCCAACGACCTTGAGAGCATTGATGATTCCGGCCAAGACTACGATGGCGGTTCCGTGTTGATCGTCATGGAAAACAGGAATATCAAGTTCCTTTTTCAAACGCTCTTCGATTTCAAAACAGCGAGGGGCGGAGATGTCTTCTAGATTGATGCCGCCAAAGGTCGGAGCGATTGCTTTTACAGCAGCAACGATTTCGTCGGGATCTTGTGTAGAAAGACAGATAGGAAATGCATTGACGCCACCGAATTCCTTGAAAAGAACACATTTGCCTTCCATAACAGGCATGGCTGCTTCAGGGCCGATGTTTCCTAGTCCGAGCACTGCACTTCCATCAGACACTACAGCAACCGTGTTGGCCTTTAGGGTATATGTGTATGCGGCTTCCTTGTCTTCTGCGATGATGCGGCATGGGGCAGCAACACCTGGTGTATAGGCGATGGACAAGTCTTCGCGGCTCTTTACTGGCGCTTTCGCAGTGGTTTCAATCTTTCCATTCCATTGTTTGTGTAAAAAAATAGCTTTTTCATCAATACTCATGTCTATGTCCTTTCTTGCTTTTGCAATAAAAAATTGAATCAGTATTTCCGGGCAAAACCCTTTGCAATTATAGCATAAGAAGTCATCTTCTAAAATAGGTATTTCTTTTTGAAAAAAAATAAGTTATACTTAGTCAATAAATGTTTGAATTTATACACGATTACATTTTAAGAATCTTTGTCGTCTCAGACAAGTTACCCATGGAGATTATTATATGAGAGAAAAATACGAAAGCTTAGCTGTTGCTGTTTTACGTGATTTGGCAAAAGCAAGAGGAATCAAAGGGATTTCTGCAATGAAAAAAAGTCAGTTGGTAGATGCCATGCTAGCACAGGATGCTTTGGATGCAGAATCAAAAGAAGCGTCTCACGAAAAAACAGAAAAAACACATTCTCAGGAAGGCCCGAAAAAGTCACGTCCAAAAACTAAGGATGTGGAAAATTCGACTGAAACGAAAAGACAGCCTCGTCATCATGAAGATACAAAAAATGCTGTGGAAAAAAACACAGAAACAGAGAAAAAAGTAGTTGAAAACCATGAGGATGGAAGAAGGAATGCTTCTGGTGAGGAGACATATACTGAGGAGGCAAAGAATTGCTCGGGAATCCTTGAAGTATTGCAGGAAGGATACGGTTTTATCCGAAGTGACAATTATCTGCCGGGAGAAAATGATGTCTATGTTTCTCCAGCACAGATTCGAAGACTTGGCCTTCGTACAGGCGATATCATAGAGGGAACTACCAAGAGAAATAATCCTACTGATAAATTTGGGGCTTTGATTCATCTGAACCTCATCAATGGATTTACACCTGAAGTTTCTATCAGACGAAAAAAGTTTGAAGATCTGACTCC
>CAVIOJ010000113.1:2660-5461 GCA_963644225.1 Lachnospiraceae bacterium
ACTCCGATTTTTCCAAATGAGAGAATTCGTTTAGAACAACCAGGATCATCGGTTGCCATGAGAATTGTAGATTTGGTTTCTCCGATTGGAAAGGGACAGCGTGGAATGATTGTTTCCCAGCCAAAGGCAGGAAAGACTACTCTGTTAAAAGAGATTGCAAAATCGGTTACCAAGTCATATCCGGATATGCATCTTATTATTTTACTTATCGATGAGCGCCCGGAGGAAGTTACCGATATCAAAGAAGCCATACAGGGAGACAATGTCGAGGTTATTTACTCTACTTTTGATGAACTTCCAGAACACCACAAGAGAGTCTCTGAGATGGTTATGGAGCGTGCAAAGCGTCTTGTAGAGCATAAAAAGGATGTCATGATTTTGATGGACAGTATTACAAGACTTGCAAGAGCCTACAACTTGACAGTTCCACCAAGTGGTCGTACTTTGTCCGGTGGACTTGATCCTGCAGCCCTTCATATGCCAAAGAAATTCTTCGGCGCTGCGAGAAATATGAGAGAGGGCGGAAGCCTTACCATACTTGCTACAGCCCTTGTGGATACTGGAAGTAAGATGGATGATGTGGTATTTGAGGAGTTTAAGGGAACCGGCAACATGGAAGTAATCCTCGATCGCAAGCTTTCTGAAAAGAGAGTTTTCCCGGCTATCGACATTGCAAAATCCGGAACTCGCCGCGACGATCTGCTTTTGGATAAACAGGAGCAGGAAGCCATGGAGATTATGCGAAGAGGCCTAAATGGCATGAAGAAAGATGAGGCTGTGGAAAATATCCTCAACACTTTTGCCCATACCAGATCAAATCGAGATTGTATTGCTAAAATCCTTCGCAATCGTATGGTGTAATTCTTTAGAAAAATTAGTAAAATCATCTTGATAAATCCAAACTGCTATGATACAATAAACAAGCTGTTTATCGGGATGTAAATAGTATCGTGTATGTCGCAAGACATAAAACATGCATTAAAACAATAGATAAAAACAGAGAGGTGTAAGTAATGAGACAAGGTATTCATCCAGATTATTATCAGGCTACTGTAACATGTAACTGTGGTAACACATTCGTAACAGGTTCTACAAAGGAAAGCATCCACGTAGAAATTTGTTCTAAGTGTCATCCATACTACACAGGACAGCAGAAGGCTGCTCAGGCTCGTGGACGTATCGATAAGTTCAACAAGAAATACGGCATCCAGCAGTAAGCTAAAGTCACTTACAAAAGGGTCAGATCAGTTTGGTCTGACCCTATTCTTTTTTATAAAAGTATCACTCAGTATAAAATGAGACTTTTTAAGAATACTCGTTAAAAACAGGAGTTAGATGATATGAGATTTTCTGGAATTGGCGGACAGGCAGTTATGGAAGGCGTCATGATGCGAAGCGGCTCTGATTACGCCGTAGCTGTGCGCCTGACTGATGGAAGCATTCATGTAGATAAAAAGAAAACAGGTAATATGGATGGAGTGTGCTACAAGATTCCAATCCTGCGAGGAATCTGCAATTTTGTAAATTCCCTGGTGATTGGTATGTCCACACTTATGGATTCCGCCTCTTATTTTGAGGAGGAAAATCCTGATACTTTATCCGATGAGCAAAAGGCCATCAAGGAAAAGAAGGACAAACTGGAAATGACAGGAACACTACTTGTATCTATTGTGTTAGCACTGGTTATTTTCCTTTTGATTCCATATGGATTTTCAAGACTGCTTGGTCATTTCGTAGAATCCACCCTGCTTATGAATCTTTTCGAAGGAATCTTTCGTATCGCAATTTTTATTATTTATGTGAAGGCAATTTCTTGTATGGAAGATATCAAGAGGGTATTTATGTACCATGGCGCAGAGCACAAGTGCATCAACTGCATCGAACATGGTCTGCCGCTTACTGTTGAAAATGTTCGAATTTCTTCAAGACAACACAAAAGATGTGGCACCAGCTTTTTACTCTTTGTGTTAATTATCAGTATATTCGTATTCATGTTCATCCATTTTGATTCGCCACTTTTACAGCTTTTTGCCAGACTTCTTTTGGTTCCTGTGATTGCTGGAATTTCCTACGAGTTTATTCGTTTGGCGGGCAGAAGTGAGAATCCTTTGGTGCAGTTTTTAAGCAAGCCGGGACTGGCGCTTCAGCGACTTACTACCAGTGAGCCGGATGATTCCATGATTGAGGTTGGCATCGCATCGGTAGAAGCTGTTTTTGACTGGAAAAAATTCCAGGAAGAAAATCAGGAGTATTTCCATGAAGTATAGACAGTTGTTAAAATATGGCGAAGAGTCTTTAAAAGACGTGGGTATTGTCGATGCCACAACAGATGCCTGGTGTCTTTTGTCTTATGCGGCAGATATGACAAAGGCATCGTATTTGATGCTTATGCAAGAAGAAGCACCGGATGATATAGTGGCGATTTATCAGAGATATATAGAAAAAAGAAAGACACATTATCCTCTTCAATATATCACTGGCTCCCAGGAATTTATGGGACTGGACTTTCATGTGAGCTCTGACGTCTTGATTCCAAGGCAGGATACAGAAAGCCTGGTGGAGGAAGTCTTAAAAGTCATGGAAGATGGCATGAAGGTTTTAGACCTTTGCTGTGGCAGTGGTTGTATTTTGACATCGCTTATCTACAATAAAAAAGGTTGCATGGGCACTGGCGTAGATATATCGAATGCGGCTCTTGCCATTGCAAAAGAAAATGCCTCAAATTGTGGCGTGAGTGCAAATTGGATTTTAAGTGATTTGTTTGAAAATATTACTGATAAATTTGATATAATAGTATCGAA
>CAVIOJ010000114.1:0-13583 GCA_963644225.1 Lachnospiraceae bacterium
ACCAGAGACACGAGGATTTTCAGTCCTCTGCTCTACCAACTGAGCTAACTGGGCCCGTCGCTTCACAGCAACACATAGATATTATCGAAAAAAATCCCGCCTGTCAAGATATTTTTTCCCGTAAGCCGCACGAAACCAACTTTTACTCGCAAGACCCGCGAAGCCCACTTTTTCCCGTAAGCCCCGCAGGGAGTACTTTCCTACAAGACGAGCAGACCTTATATCCCCTTACGGGAGTCGACTCTCATGACAGGTAAAGTAGATAATCTGTCTTTCCTTGCTAATCTCTTGTAAAAGATCCATGGCACGACCAATCTTGCTCTCATCGAGATTGGTAAACGGATCATCTAAAACGATTGTCGGACACTCCTTTTTATAGAGAACATCCACCAGGGCAAATCTGGCACAAAGTCCTACCAAATCCTGGTAGCCGCAGCTCAGATACTCACTTCTGTAGGTAGAAGCCGCACTTCTTACCATAACCTCCAAATCGATAGTGATTTCAAAAGCCATATCCCTCACCGCATCAGCTGCCTTGTCATCAAGGATGGACAAATAATGTTCCATTCCTTTACGAAGAGGTGCCATATAAGCTGCCATAAATTTTTCTTTCGCTTCTCGAAGGTATTCTGCCGTGCGCTCTAAGACAGACAGCTTGTAGTCCAGCTGTATTTTTTGTTCTGTCAAAATCTCTAATCGTCCTTCTGCATCCTCGATGGAATCCAACTCCACCGACAATTGATGCAAGGTCTCTCGATCCTGGGCGATACCATTTTGCATATCCTTGATTTCTTCGTCGATATTGTTCTGTTTTTCCTGGAGCTGCTCTACCGACTCTGCCTTCTCATCCACTTCCTGATCTACGGCAAAAGACTGTAGCTCCTCTGTCATCTTGGCAATCTCTTCCTGTGTCTTCGCATATTTCTCACGATTGGTGCGAATCAAACTCAGCTTGTCCTGGCTACTAAGGCCTTCTTCTAAAGGAAAACGAGAGAAATACTTTTGCAAAAGGGACTGCTGTTTCTCCATGGATAATTTTAGCATCTGCATCTGAGTATTCATCAGCTTGTAGTCTTCATAGGCCTTTTTGTCACGTATCAAATTCTCAAACAGCTTGTCTTCACAATCCTCATGGTATAACTCCATACCATATACAGCGGCATACTGATCTAATACTGTATATAATCCCAGACGAATATCAGAAATCTCCTCCACCGTTCCAGTAGTAGCAGCTGTAGCCTGAGCTTCCTCTTCCGTCAGTCTCTTGTAATGTTCCAAGCTGACACGTATTTCACTGAGCATCTGCTGCATATTGTCAGAAGCCTTCACTCGATACTGATGGATAAATTCTAAAATCTGGGCATTCAATTCGTCCCGCTTTTCTATGCTTGCAGACAAAGTCTCCTCTGCCTGGGCCAACTGACTCGCCAAATCCTCTTCCTTGCTTTTTTTGACAGAACGAATACGAAGGAGCTGCATAATCGCTGCAACACCCGTAGCCGCTGCGCCCACAAAGCAAATCAACTGATATAAAATACCGCCGTCCGCATCCGAGGCAAGCAAATGAAAGGCAATTCCTCCTCCAATGAGGGCTGCGCTAAGAACAAACAAAAGAATGACGGTAGAAGCCTTTTGCTTTCCACTTTCTGCTTCCGACACTCCCGCTTTGATCTGAACCTTTTGGTAGGTTTCCTGCTGAGCCACGATACGACCTTCCAACATAGAAAGTTCCTTGGCTCTTTCATCATAATCATCAAGTTCCTCCTCGGTCGGCACATGATCCGAAAAAAGGAACCGAAGCTGCTCTAACTGACTTGCCGCTTCCTCGGACAATTTGGCATGCTCTCCCTGCAGACGAAGGGACTGCATTTTTTTGGATCTCTCCTGCCAGTCAGCAATCTCCTCATCCTCTGGCAAATGGTCTGCAAAAAGACTTTCCCACTTTGCAATCTCCTGCTCTGGAGGACATTTGCGAAGGAGATCTTCCTCCGTACGTTTTCCTATATCATACTGTCTCTCGATGTCTTCTAAGGCCGTCTGCTCATCTTCCTCCGGCAGTCCAGCCGCAAAAAAGTCATCAAGTTTTTCTATTTCCGACTGCTTTTCCTCTAAGAACTTTTTCTGCTGGTTGTAAGCTCCCATCTGCTGTTCTCGCTTACTCTGCAGACGAATAGCTTCCGCAAGACGATTTTTTTCCGCCTCCATCCAGTTGAGGGTCTTCTTCTTTTCATCCAAAAGTAAAATCTGCTTGTCATAGCCATCCACAACCGCACTTTTACGATCAATCACTTCGTTGCAGATACTGATTTCTTCCTTGACCTTGACCAGACTTCCCGTATTAACTTTGCTTTTTCTGGTGATGTCTTTTTGAGCCTTGTCCACTCGCTCGATGGCTGCGTCAAAATTGTTCATATCATCTCTGGCATCAGACAAACCGCCAAGCTTTGCATTGAGGCTGTCTGTAAGAGCCGTTCCAACTACATTTTGCGGCACGAAGATACTGCGCTCAAAAGAAGCCGCATCCACAAGGAAAAGTTCCTCTCCCAAATTCTCGGAATAATCAGATGACACCAGACCCGTCTCAGCGTCAAAAAGTGCAAAAGAATCCTTGCCCTTTGGATCAAAAGTACGCTCCACGCGATAAGTCCGTCCCTCGACCTCGAAGGTCAGACTTCCCTTGCAAGGGCTTCCATCCCAAGGCAGATAATGGGGTCTCTCCATGAGTTCCTTTTTTCTGCTGCTGTATTCCATGCCATAAAGCATAGCCTTGAGGAAGACACAAAAAGTCGTCTTGCCCCAGCCATTTTCCTGGCAAAAAGCATTCAGTCCATCCGAAAAGTCGTAAGACATATTTTTAATTTTTCCAAATCCCTCGATATAACAGGAAATTAATTTCATACTTCTAAATCCTCACCCATAATGGCTTTTATTCCAAGTTCGATAACATCCGCTCTCTCCCGCTCCGTCAGGTCTTTTTGCTCAACCAAACGAACGAATTCTCCCTTGAGCGACTTGTCATGACGAAAACTCTCATAGTCAATCTGAACCGATGTCTCGTCATAGACCTTGATAAAGAAAAAGTCCTGATGCAGGTTGCGCCCTAAGCGACTGCAGTCGATATCCATATCCATATGACGCTTGCCCGTCAAAATAATCTTGATCAAATCATCTGAAGAAATGGAAGCGGTGGCTTCCTTGGCCTCATCAACAATCTGGGCCATGGTCATCTCAGGGTCCACCTCAACTAAAACCTCATGGAACTGTCTCTTGGCAAAAGGAACAAATTCTGATGTAATCTTGCCATCTGTCACCTCTAAGAGGACGAATCCCTTTTTGCCACATTCATCAAAACCTCGGCCCTCTAAGCAGCCGCTATAGCAATAATATCCTCTGTCATCCAAGCGCTCCGCCTTGTAGCTATGAATATGTCCTAGTGCCAGATAATCGATATATTTGTTTTGCAGTAATGACAGATTGATGATGTCAGATCCAGACTCGTTTTGATAATCTGACTCCTGTCCATGTAAAGTGACGATATTGAGGCGATTTTGATCCAAGACCAGATTCATACCCAAAGTCTGGGCATTGTCCTTGGTCAGTTCCATTCCGGTAATCACCACATCACCGTAATCATAGGAAGTCCAGCGCTCATCATCAAAAGAACGAAGATTGGAAACTTCCTCATTTTCGCAGATATCTCCCACGAAATCGTACTTGTCGTGGTTACCACGAATATAGCAAAAATCAATATCCGGATGTTCTATTATGGCATTTTTAACTGTGCGGATAGCCTTCTTTGAGACACTTGGTTTGTCAAAAAGATCTCCCGCAATCAAAATCACAGAAACCCCTTCACGCTCGGCATAATCCACCATCTTCTCGAAGGTCTCTAACAACTCATCACGGCGCAAATCAGCCGCATCTTTATCTAAATTACTCTCCATTTTGGAGTCTAAGTGCAAGTCAGCACAATGAATAATTTTCATGGTAACATCTCCCGATGGCGGACAGGCCGCCCGAATCTATATATAGAATCATTTTACCACAAGGCTTTTTCTTTGCCTACGAATTCAAAAAAATATCACATATTTGTTTCTTTTTTTCCCTTGCTAATATACAATAGTTCAGTGAAAATGATAGAAGGAGGGGACTATGAAACCCCAAAGCAGGAATCTTCTTGCATTACTTCTTGTCCTATGCCAAGTTGCGCTTCTATTTTGCGGCTGTGGAACTTCTACAAGCAAAGAAACAGATAGCGACAAGGTAGGAAGTCGTGACAGCACACCGGAAGTTTTATCCGCGAGTGCAGACGGCACCATCACCTACGGCAATGACTCAGTTACCATCGACGCTTCCCATACTGGCGATGGTTATGTCATGGTTTCCTACACCGGAAGCAATTCCAAGGTCAAGCTACAGATTACCGGCACTGATGATGTTACCTACACCTACAATCTCTCCGGCGGCTACGAGACTTTTCCTCTGACTTCCGGAGATGGAGTTTATACACTTGGCATCTATGAAAACATACAGGGCACCAGTTACGCCACACTTTTTACACAGGATATATCCGTGACCATCACGGATGAATTTGGCCCTTATCTTTACGCCAACCAGTACGTGAATTTTGCCAGCGATTCTGAAGTTGTAGCGGAAGGAAAAGAACTGGCAAGTAGTGCAGACACAGACATAGAAGTAATCGAAAATGTATACAACTACATCATTGATAATTTTTCCTACGATTACGACAAGGCGGCTACCGTAGAGAGTGGCTATCTTCCCGTAGTAGACGAGATACTTTCCAATAAAAAGGGCATCTGTTTCGACTATGCGGCGGTTATGGCCTCCATGCTTCGAAGCCAGCGTATTCCAACTCGTTTGGAAGTAGGATATGCCGGAGACATCTACCACGCCTGGATTAGTTGCTACGTCGACGGTAAGGGTTGGATCAACGGTGTCTTCGAATTTGATGGAAAAGACTGGACCATGATGGATCCTACTTTTGCATCCACCAGCGACAAGCCATCCACTTTTTTACCGGAGACTTCCGACTATACCACCAAGTACATTTATTAGGATCTTTTGGAGATTTGCTATGAACAAAAAAAATCAACTTTTAGATAACAATGAAATCGCCGCTTTCTGCGACCAGCTTTCCATGGTAGTATCCGCAGGTATACCTATATATGACGGATTATCTGTCCTGATCGAAGGCTGCGAGGACGACAATACAAAAGACGTTCTGATGTCTATCTTTTCGCCACTCGAGGAAGGCAACACCTTTCATCAGGCCATGACCCAGTCAGGACATTTTCCAAAATATGTATTAGACATGATAGAAATCGGAGAATTATCCGGTAACTTGGACGATGTGCTGAGTTCTTTGGCCCACTACTATGAGAGAGAGGAAAATATCCGTCTTAGCATTCGAAATGCCGTGACTTATCCACTCCTTATGATTGTGATGATGTTTGCTGTCATCCTTGTTTTGATTGCAAAAGTCCTTCCGATCTTTAACCAGATTTACCAGGAGCTCGGCAGCACCATGACGGGATTTGCCGCTGTGATGCTCTCTCTTTCTACTGCCATCAACAAATACATATTTGTAATTCTTTTTGTGATTGCCCTGATTATCATCCTCTTTGTTGTTTTATCAAAGCTTGGCATCAGTCAGAGCTTTTACAAAAAATCATCACTTTCCATGGCTACAGCTTCAAGCCGTTTTGCCAACTGCATGCACTTAGCACTTAGCAGCGGACTCGATACAGACCAGGGACTTTCACTTGCCGCAGAGCTTGCAGACAATCCTTATATCAAGGAACGCATCGAGACCTGTAGACAGTACATTACAGACGGCAGTGCCTTTGCAGATGCCATCAAAAAATCTCAGGTTTTCGCACCGATTTACGGATCTCTCATCACCATCGGATTCAAGACCGGTTCCATTGATTCTGTTATGAAAAAAATATCTGAGGAGTACGAAAATGACATCGATTTTCGCATCGGTAAACTCATCACCATCTTAGAGCCTACTTTGGTCATTATCATGTCGGTACTCATCGGTCTGATTTTGCTTTCCTTCCTGATGCCACTTATCGGTATCATGGCCAGCATTGGATAGGAGACTTTTATGTTACTTTTTAAAAAGAAGAAAAAATTTTCATATATCAAGCTCTTTTCTTCACTGCTTGTCATTGCTCTTCTCATCCTGCTTTTTACCTTTCTTATCAATCAGGTCGGAAGTGCCAATGATTCGGAGCAACAGGCCATTTTGGAAAATGCCATTTCCCGCAGCATCTCACAGTGCTACGCCTTGGATGGCGCTTATCCAAAGAGCATTGACTACCTGGTAGACCACTACGGTCTGACCTACGACGAAGAGCGTTATTTTATTGATTACCAGTATATAGGATCCAACATCAGACCCGATGTTACTATTATAAAAAGGAAATAATCTATGATTCGTATGAAGCGTGCCAATACGCACACCATTGACTACATTTTCATATTGGTTGTTCTGACTATATTTTCTGCCTCCGCATTTTTTGTTGTATTTATCGGAGCCAGGCAGTACCACTCAGTGGCATCTTCCATGAGTGAAAACTACGAGACCAGAACCGCTGCTTCCTACTTGCAGGAGCGTCTGAATCAAAATGACACGGCCAAAAGCGTTGCCATCTCCGATGTAAACGGCTATGATGCCATCGTTTTATCCGAAACAGTTTCCGATGCATCCTATCTGACTTATATCTACTGCTACAACGGTTACCTCTGGGAAATCACTGTCAGCGAAGGTACAAAAGTCACCCCAGGAACAGGGCAAAAAATAATTCAGGCCCAGTCCTTTTCTTTGGATATGGTTTCTGACAATCTCTACCACATCTATCTTGTGGACGGAGCCAATTGCGAACAAAACCTTTATGTTTCACTAAATACCAAGCAATCTTAACGAGAGGCATACGCATGAACCGTTATCGTCATTCGAAATCCAGTCTCTTCTTGATGGAGATTATCTTAAATATTTTATTTTTCTCTATACTTGTTGCCTACTGTCTACAGATTTTCTTTCGAGCTTACGAGCTGCAAAACGAGACAGAGCAGCTGCATCGAGGCGTGGCAATCACATCGTCCATTGCGGAGATTTGCCAGAGCAGCGATAGCTATGGAGACCTTTTAGAAAATATTTATCCCGAAGGAGATTTTTCGGACTCTTCTTTTAGCATCTACTTTAACCAGGATTTTTCTTCCTGCAAAAAAGATGATGCGACCTATGTGGCCACCGTTTTACCGGGCGAGTCCGACTCTTTGGTAAATATTCAATTTTTAGAAATCAATGAGAGTGATGATTCTACCATCTATAGTTTAGATGTGAGTCTCTATCACCCTGCCACAAAATAGCTTTTTATGGAGTGATTATGAACAAAAAACAACAGGTTTTTTCCCATTTCGGATTTTCAACCATACTCATGATTTTTATCACCATATGCCTTGTCACCTTTGCAGCCCTGTCTTTATTGTCTGCCAACGCGGACTACAAGCTCAGCAAAAAAACGGCAGACAAGACGACGGAATATTATGCACTGGATTCTTATGCCAAGACATATTTATCCACTTTGGATTCTTCCCTCGCGGCACTATATCAAAAGTCTTCGGACTCTGCCAGCTATTTTTCAGGGGTAGAATCATCTGCAAATGAAGCTCTATCGATGATTCAAATAGAAGACAGCGACTGCGAGATTTCGGGTCTTACAAGCGAGATGGCGGATCAAGATTGCCAAATCAACTTTACCGTCTCATCACATGATTCCAAAGAATTGCATGTCGTTTTAACACTGTCATACCCTATAGCTGATGGGCAAACTTTTTACGAAATAACAGACTATTCGACCAGCACAAATCTTGATGACGAAAGCCAGGAAGAAGGCGGACTCCATTTGCTTGGTAATTGAAAGGAAAAAAAATGAACGTAAAAGAAATACTTGAAAAAATAACAAAAGAAGCAGCATCCGATCTTTTTATCGTAGCCGGACGTCCTCTTACTTACAAGTGTCACGGAAAGATGATGACATATTCTGATGAGACCATGACTCCTACCATGTGTCATGATTTTGTGAGCCAGATTTATGAATTAGCTGGCAATAGAGACTTAGATCCTTTTGAAAAAACTGGCGATGATGACTTTTCTTTTGCACTGGCTGGAGTTTCCCGTTTCCGCGTCAGCACCTACAAGCAGCGCGGTTCCTACTCAGCAGTCATCAGAATCATCACCTTTGATTTGCCTCGTCCTGAGGACTTGCAGATTCCACAGACAGTTATGAATTTGGCCGACACCAACGATGGCATGATTCTCATCACGGGACCTGCTGGCAGTGGTAAATCCACCACTTTAGCCTGCCTCATCGACAAGATTAACTCAGAGCAGGAAAAACACATTATCACACTTGAAGATCCATTGGAATATCTTCATTCCCACAAAAAATGTATCGTTAGCCAGCGCGAGATTTGTACAGATACTGAAAACTATTTGACAGCCCTGCGTGCTTCGCTGCGCCAGAGTCCAGATGTTATCTTGCTTGGAGAAATGCGTGATTACGAGACCATCAACACGGCTATGAGCGCTGCAGAGACAGGACACTTGGTATTCTCTACTTTACATACCGTCGGAGCTGCCAACACCATCGACCGTATTATCGATGCCTTTCCAGCTTCTCAGCAGGCACAGATTGCCGTGCAGTTGCCTATGGTACTGCGTGCTGTAATCTCCCAGCGCCTGATTCCTACTGTAAATGGCGACTTAGTTCCCGCCTTTGAAATCATGATTTTAAATCCTGCCATCCGCACACTGATTCGTGAGCGCAAGACCCACCAGATTGACAGCATGATTCAGACCAATATGGCAGAAGGTATGATCACCATGGATACCAGCATCCTTAATCTCTACAAGCAGGGAATCATCGACAAGCAGGCGGCCTTGGCCAATGCGTCCAACCCTGATATGTTGGAAAAGAAACTTATCTAAACTTTTAACTCAGACGAAAACCCTCCTTTAGCATTAGCGAAGGAGAGTTTTTCCATGGCTTCACGGTTGACTCTCTCCACCTCTTTTTCTAAGTCTCTCGCAGAAAATCGTCTGGCTCCTTCTCCAATGACAATCATCTGCTCTCTGCGATCGGAAGTAGCCACGGTGACATCATATTTCCCTTGCATCTCATGGCTTGTTCGCTCGATAAAAGCATCAGCCGTCTCAGCTTCTTTAGTATAGACCACGTGGATATTATGATAATCCACCACTTCTTCTGCATGCCCCTTCAGGCGATAGGCATCAAATACCACAATCATTTCCTGACCTATATGTCCCTGAAAATTACACATAATATCAAGAAGGCGACCTCTTGCACCATCGATGCTGTCCTTTGCAATATTAGAAAGTTCCGGCCAGGCAAAAATGATATTGTAGCCATCCACAAGAAAATATTTTTTCCGCTCTTTCGGCTTTTTTTCACTGCCTGCATGGCTGCTTTTATAATCGTCCCTCGCCTGCTTCACGCGATCTTCTTTTTCGCCATCAATCACTCTTTTTTCTGTAGCGGGAAGTCTGCGCTTGATTTCCCCAAATTCACGTACAAAAATCTCCTCCAAGTCGGATTCTAATCCACCATATCCATCATAAGCTTTTTTCGGGCCCTGTCGCATAGCCTCCGCTCTGGCCTTGGCGGCAGCAATCACATCATCCTCGGATGGCGCCTTTTCCTTTTCGTAGAGATAAGAAGCCATAGGCATGTGCATCTTGTCTTCCACCTCATACCATGGCACGCTGTAACCAGCCCCATGTCCACAGAATACGGAGTCGCAGGTATTTCTCACATCACGGTCCGGATCATATGCAATCTCCGATACGACTTCATCCGTATTATGACATGGAAAGTATCCTTCTAAGCTAAGGCTCATCCGTCCCTGTCCTCCAGTGGCACTGGCAAGGCGCGCTCCGTAATCTCTCATAAGACAAACAGGAGCAATTCCCTGAAGCAGGGCATTATCTCCCTCCATCATAGGCGCTTCAAACTTGCCATGCAAAAGATTCAAATCCGTCATCACCTTTCCAAGAGAAGCGGCCGGCATCTCTATAGTCACCTTATAGTAAGGCTCTAAAAGCACCGACTCCGCCTTGCGCAATCCCTGGCGGATAGCTCGATAAGTTGCCTGGCGAAAATCTCCTCCCTCCGTATGTTTTGTATGAGCTTTTCCTGTAACCACAGTGAGCCGCACATCTGTAAGTGGCGATCCCGTCAAGACACCACGGTGAGTTTTTTCTGACAAATGAGTAAAAATAAGTCTCTGCCAATTTAAATCCAGCACATCCTGAGGGCAATCCATGGCATACTCCATACCGCTTCCCTGCGGCAGTGCTTCTATAAGGACATGAGCCTCAGCATAATGGCGCAAAGGTTCAAAATGGCCGACACCCTCTACTGCACCGCGGATAGTCTCCTTGTATTTTACCTTTCCCGGTCCAAAGGTAACTAAGATGCCAAAACGCTCTTTTAACATCTGCTGCAGCACTTCGGTCTGCACTGGCCCCATAAGATGTACATGCACCTGACGATCTCGCTCCTGCCAGGTAACCTTTAGTGTGGGATCCTCCTCCTCGATCTGCCTCATATAACCAAGCAGGGTCTGAGGCATGCATCCTTCCGGCGGAATCACATGATATGACAGAACTGGCTCTGTAGGCTTTTGTGTGAGCCCTTTTGCGCATCCAAGCGGCATACCCGCATAAGACTGGCTAAGCCCCGTTACAAGGCAAATTTGGCCCGCTCCCGCTTCTTCTACCGTGGTATACTTTTCTCCATTACAAATGCGAATCTGATTGATTTTCTCGGTAAGAATGTCTGCTCCACCAAGCGTAGTTTCCTCTCCCTCATCTTCCGCAGGCTTATCCTGCGGTATTCCCTGATAAGTTATGGCATCCTTTATGGCAAGTTTCCCAGATAAAATCTTTATATAGCTAAGGCGTTCTCCACGACTATCCCGTCCGATTTTAAAACAACGAGCTGCAAACTTTTTATCTGCCCGCTCCTCTTCTTTTGGAAACAGGGCATAGTCATGCAGGAGGGACAAAAGATTTTCCACTCCATCTGTCAAAAGTGCTGATCCAAAGATTACCGGAAAGACTTCCCGATTAGAAACTGCTCTGGCTAAAAGCTTTTGATCGAGATTTCCAGTTTCCAAAAAATACTCCATCAACTCTTCAGATGACAGGGCAATTTTTTCCATGGAATCCAAGTCCGCCTCGGCGGTATTTTCCCTTGTCAAAAAGTCAAAATCATAGCAATTCTCAGAAAGTTTTTCCTGCAAGTCAGCTAGAAGTTCTTCCGGACTTTTATGACTGATATCCATCTTATTTACAAAGATAAAACAGGGAATACCGTAGTCCGAAAGCAAACGCCACAAGGTCTTCGTATGGCCTTGCACACCATCAAGCCCGCTAATCACCAAAATGGCAAAATCAAGGACCGAAAGTGTCCTCTCCATCTCCGCAGTAAAGTCGCTGTGTCCCGGAGTGTCTAACAAAATATATTCTCTGTTTTCGTGAGAAAATCGGGCGATCTTTGAAAAAATCGTAATCCCCCGATCTCTTTCCATCTGGTTGTTGTCTAGATATGCATCCTTATGATCCACCCGCCCCAAAGAACGAATAGCTCCCGTTTTATATAGCAAGGCCTCCGACAATGTGGTCTTTCCCGCATCTACATGGGCCAAAATTCCAAGTGTAACTTTTTCCATAATTTCCTTTCGTATAAGCAGTTTTCGGCTGAGTTTCCCATCGCAGTACAAACTTCGTCTTCAGGTCTTTTAGGATTTTCTCGCTAATTCGCCGTCTTCTCGAAATGCTGCAAGTCTACGTTTCCTTCCCACTCGCCGCCCCAGCTAAAGCCATGTGATGTAAAAATCTGATAGCAAGTATCCCCCTTTTTTATCCGATGAGCATTGTCTTCATCCCCCGGAGTCTGTCCCTCCAACACATAGGGATTATCCTGTGGATTGATATCTATAGCCAGGCCATATGCATGATTCGAAAAACTGCCGTCTCCCGCAGCAGATGTCCGGTAACAAAAGCCGCTGGTGTTGTCCGCCGATACGGAAGCTGCATCAGCAGTATCATTCACACTGTTCGTTTCGTCTCTAGCAACAGTATCATTTGCACTATTCGTTTCGTCTCTATCAGCGGTATCGTTCGCACTGTTCGTTTCGTCTCTAGCACTAACAAGTCCTGTATTTTCTGCCGGTGTTTCAAAATAATTGTCTATCATATACATGGACGCAATTTCGTATTTTGCCTCGAACAAGTCCTTAAAAACAGACCTTGTATCCTCCGCGATGGTTTTGTTCACCACAATCTCCCCCACCTGAATCTGCTGATTGAAATTGTAGTGAAGCACCTTCACATAAGACAACTCCTCCAGGGAAATAATATCATTTTCCACGTACGATCTGCCCGTCATAAAATCCTTTTGCTCATCAGTAAGATCGGCACAGGTAAAATAAGCATCCAAGTGATTAAGATCCAACAGCTCCGCTGAAACGATATCCCCCGCATCATATGCATCAAGGTTCACCAGATAACCTGCCTCGGCAAGGGTTTCCGTCCTTTGTACTTCCCCTGTGCTGCCGGCTTTTTCATCTGATTCATCATCTTTGCGATTGAAAGAATATGTCATTATGCAAAAAATGACAGCCGTCACCAATACGATGGCTAAAATTATGCGATTCCCGTTATCCTTTGTCCTCTTTCTCATAAAAAAATTATAACGGAATAAAGAGATGCTTTGCAACTTTTGCAGAGTCAAAAAATTCCCCACAACGCAAAAAGAGAAATGCAAAAATGCATTTCTCTTTATACTGCCGCAGACCGGAATCGAACCGGTACGATGTCACCACCACAGGATTTTAAGTCCTGCGCGTCTGCCTGTTCCGCCACTGCGGCCTGTTATGAGCACTTAGATGGCAACAAACGAAGTGCCGTTGGCATCTTACGTGCGATACGTGCCTGACCCTTAGTGAGAACGAACGTCAGTGAAGTTCGAACTTAGTAGTCAGGTCTGTTATGAGCACTTAGATGGCAACAAACGAAGTGCCGTTGGCATCTTACGTGCGATACGTGCCTGACCCTTAGTGAGAACGAACGTCAGTGAAGTTCGAACTTAGTAGTCAGGTCTGTTATGAGCACTTAGATGGCAACAAACGAAGTGCCGTTGGCATCTTACGTGCGATACGTGCCTGACCCTTAGTGAGAACGAACGTCAGTGAAGTTCGAACTTAGTAGTCAGGTCTGTTATGAGCACTTAGATGGCAACAAACGAAGTGCCGTTGGCATCTTACGTGCGATACGTGCCTGACCCTTAGTGAGAACGAACGTCAGTGAAGTTCGAGCTTAGTAGTCAGGTCTGTTATGAGCACTTAGATGGCAACTAACGAAGTGCCGTTGGCATCTTACGTGCGATACGTGCCTGACCAAAAAATCAGACTAAATGGGACCTACAGGGCTCGAACCTGTGACCCTCTGCTTGTAAGGCAGATGCTCT
>CAVIOJ010000115.1:0-5785 GCA_963644225.1 Lachnospiraceae bacterium
ATGTTTTGGAACTTGTAGCAGCAGTTTTTGTTTTAATTGCTGTTGTGATTTCCATGATTTCTTTAATTCCGGAGGTTCCGGGACTTTGGATTCACAGAAGTGGTTCTGAAGCTTTTATGGAATTTATTGAACAGGTATTTTTGGTTGTCATTGGCGTAGAGTTTATGAAGATGCTTTGCAGACCAAATGCTGACAATGTCTTAGAAACCATCATTTTCCTTGTGGCGAGACATATGATTGTTGTGACTTCCACAACTCCACTGGATGATTTGGTATCGACCATCAGTATAGTCCTTCTTTGTTTTGTGCGAAGATACCTAAAGGAAAACCGTCTCAAGGATAAAATTAAAGAAGAAGCATGGCGCAAGCTAGAGGATGAAAATGAATGAAACACTTCTAGATGAACTCCGTCAGATTACGGAGGAAGAAAGTAGATATTTAGCTGGAAAATCGGATGTAGACTTGGATCTTTATATGGATAAGAGCGGTCAGATGGTGGATTACAATCGCCTGTTTGAGAGGGGCAAGATCATCGATATCCGTACCAATACCAGGTTTGTTCACTTTCCACCCCATACTCACAATTACGTGGAACTGGTCTATATGTGCCAGGGGACTACCACCCATATTATCAATGGGGAGGAGATCTGTCTGGAAAAAGGCGAACTTCTTTTTCTAAACCAAAATGCTACCCAAGAGGTTTTGCCGGCAGGTGAGGAAGATATAGCGGTCAATTTTATTATCCTGCCTATCTTTTTTGACTATGCGCTTTCCATGATGGATGAGGATGACAATTTTGTTCGAAAGTTTGTCCTGGATTGTTTGAAAAGCAAGGATGCGGACGTGAGTTACTTGCATTTCAAGGTGTCGGAGATTTTACCCATCCAAAATCTCATGGAGAATCTCATCTGGACTATTCACAACAAGCAGTCCAACAAGCGAAGTATCAACCAGGCGACTATGGGGCTTTTGCTTTTACAACTGATGAATTATACAGAGCTCGCTGAGGTGGGCAGTGACAATAAAAATCAGGAACTTATGATGTCGGTATATCGCTATATCGAGGAGCATTACAAGGATGGCGAACTTTCTAAGCTTGCCGAGGCGCTTCACTATGATGTCTACTGGTTAAGCCGCGCTATCCATAGCATTACGGGAAATACTTATACGGATTTACTCCAGCAAAAACGTATGCGACAGGCAGCTTATTTGCTGGCCACATCGGGACTTACTGTTTCAGATATTGCCTTGGCAGTAGGCTATGAAAATGTCAGTTATTTTCATCGGCTTTTCCATAAATATTACGATGTCTCGCCGCGCAAATATCGCTTAGAGCACAAGTTAGATGCGAATATATAAAAGAGACTGATTAAAATAAGCAACAGAGGAACAAAAAATAGATGAATGCAAAAGAATGCACAAAGTTTATTATAAATAATCCAAATCCCCGCAGCGATTTGAGCCAGGCCAGGAGTTTTTTGGCAGATCTTCATGGTGATACGGATGCTGTATCTGGAGATGTTTTTCCTTTTATTCAACCGGATTTTTTGGAAAAATTATTGGAACTTTTAGAGCACGAAGATGCTAAAACCAGAAAAAATGCGGCCCTTTTGCTTGGCGACTTGGCAAGATGGTTGTCATCCGAAGAGACTCGCATTCCGCTTGCCCTTTATCAGTCCTACAAAAAGGAAGAAACCAAGTTTGTAAAAAGTTCTTATCTAAAGGCTTTGGCTTTTTATGACTGCGATGATTTCTTAGAAGATCTCTTAAAAGAAAGAGAGCAGCTTTTAAAATTAGAGTTAGCACCCGAAGAACAGAAGCATGCCCGAGAGATTTTAGCAGCCATAGAAAAAATTGTTTCATCCTACGAAGAGATGAATTATACCTTTCTTGGCTTTAAAAAGAAGCATCCCATTTTGCTTTTGGCGGAGGATTATATTGCAGAGGAAGTTTTAAAAGAGGTGAATGCATTAGGCTATCCGGATGCCAAGCTTACTCGTGGAGGCATTCGCCTGACTACAGATTCCTTGGATACCATCAAGGATATCCGTACATACCAGGATATACTTGTCGGCATTCGCTTAAAAAAAGACATGGTTGCTGATGAGACTCATTTGGCTGAGACGATTGCCGCATCGGAGTTACTTCCGCTTTTAGAAGAGGTATATGGAAAACTTGACGATTATACTTTTTCTATAGATGGGGCGGATTTGTATATGAAAAAGCGCCATATTATCACAAAAGATGGCAAGGAAAAAGCACTAGACCTCGCAAAGATTGCCGGGGATATACAGCTTTTGTCAAAGGGAAGACTGATAAATAGAAATAAAAATGCCGCAGTTTGGTTGCATTTAGCCAGAAAAAAAGACGGCAACTATCTCATATATGGAAAATTTACCGGAAGATCTGATGGACGTTTTTCTTACCGAAAGCAGTCTCTTCCTACATCCACCAATCCGCTTATCTCGGCTCAGATGATTTCTTTGATTGGCCCTTATCTGCAGGAGGGAGCCCATGTGATAGATCCTTTTTGCGGAACAGGTACTCTTTTGATAGAGAGGATGCTATTTGGGCGGACTCAGGATGTCTATGGGGTAGATACTTTTGGAGAGGCTATAGCTATTGCAACAGAGTCTTCTTATGAAGCTGATAAAAAGATTTATTTTATCAATCGAAATTATTTTGATTTTACCCTGGACTATATCATGGAGGAAGTTATCACAGAATTTCCTCACATGGAAAATGCTCCGAGGGACGAGGTGGATTCCTTTTATAAAAATTTCTTTGATAAGACGTCAGAAATTACTGCGACAGGATCCATGATTTTTTTCTTATCGACAGAAGATACTATAGTAAAAAAACAGCTGCGACTTCATAGCGATTTTGGACTAATACGCACCATTCCGATGCGAAAGAAAGAGCAGATTTATATTATTAGTAAAAGAGGGTAGAAACGTGTTTGTAAGAGAGATGGAACAGGAAACATTTACAGACAAAAGTAGTATTACATCTTATTTGGACAAGGCACAGCTGCAAGCCATGCAGGATCAATTTTGCAAGAGCCTGCAGGTCTACTGTGTATGCGTGAGCAAGGACATGTGTCGCATCACGGATTTTTGCGGAACCAAGGAGGAACAGATTTTTATTGATCGAGTTTTCCCTGTGGCTTTGCAACGCAACTTGATTGACAGCTTTTCGGATATAGGCGGAGAGGATATCATTGCCGTGGCATCAGACTATCCTTGCGTGCAGCTTCGTGGTGTTGCCATTCGAGATGCAAAAAAACGATTTGACGGCGCCTGGATTTTGGTGGGCGTAGCGGAAGATTTGATTGGCGAGGAGGATGATATTCCTTTATTTGTTCGAAAGACCGATTCAGCGACTTTTGAATCTTCGGTTTCTTTACTTGACGTTTTGACCAGAAATTATTTTTCCAATAAGCTTCGCCTGGCATCTCAGGCAGAGGAAATTTTGCAGTTGGAAGAAAATGAAAAACATATGGAGTATCTCTTGCAAAAGACGGAAGTTTTGACTGAGATACTAAAGATGATGGAGTCGGATGAGACTTTTGTTCGCATTTGTGAAAATGTACTGCGTGCTACTGGTGAGTACATGCATTTGTCAAATGCTTGCCTCCTAAAGGCAGACAGCTCGAATGAGTGGATGGAGATGACGAGTGAATGGGCAGACGATGCGGGGCACGCTCGAATTGCCGACTTTGGCAGAGTGGCTATTTCAGACATCCCATTTATGACAGGCAGACCTTATACCATCTCGGCAGATACCATTATGCCAAAGCCTTTTATGGACTACTTCAAAAGATATGGCATTACTTGCGGTGTCTTTTTGCCTTTGCATGTTAATGGCCAGTGCGGTATGTATCTGTGTTTTACCATGATGGGTCAGGACAGAAGCTGGAGCGTGGATGATCTGCAATTTTTAAATGATGTAAAGCGTATCGTCCAGACCATACTCTTCAAGCGTATTACTAAAAATTCCTTGGCCAGTTCCTATGCGGCTTTGGACGCTATTTTAGAAAAAGCAGGATGCGGAATCAGTGTCAACGATTTAAAGACCGGTCAGATTTTGTATGCCAATGATGCCTATAAAAATATCGGCTTTTCAAAAAGAGACTGGGAAGCCTTTGAAAATGTTTTAAATCTTTCTCCGTCAGGGATGGAAGGAATTCACGAATATCATGCGAAAGACAGTGATATTTGGCTGGAAGTTACTTTTTCAAAAATTGACTGGGTAGATGGAAAAAATGTACGCCTGGCTACGATTTATGATATTTCCAAAACCAAGCGCTATCAGGAGCGCATCGAGCACCAGGCCAGCGAAGACTTTTTGACTGGACTTTACAATCGAAAACGCTTTGAATTAGACCTCAACAAAGAGATTCATGCAACCGTACGAAGCGGCGGTGAGAGTGCAATCCTTTATATCGATTTGGACGATTTCAATCACATCAATGACGGATTGGGCCATCATGTAGGAGACTTGCTGCTTAAAAGCGTAGCAGATGCCCTGATACACATGGATGGTGTGGGCGGTCATTGCTATCGCCTTGGTGGAGATGAGTTCGCCATTATCTTGACCAATCGTCATATGCAAAAAAGAGATACTTTGATTCGCGGCATTTGCAATCTTTTTTCAAAACCATGGCTTTTGCAGGGGACAGAGTACTATTGCACCATGAGTATGGGAGTTGTTTTGATTCCAAAAGATGGTGTGGAAGTATCTTTGCTCTTGCAGCGCGCAGATATTGCTCTTCACTGGGCCAAGAGTCAGGGAAAAAACAGGGTTGAGTATTACAACAACAAGCAAATTACCAGCAGTGTTGAACGCCTTGATATGGAAAAATGTATGCGAGAGGCAGTGGCAGAAGGATGTGAGGAGTTTGAAGTATACTACCAGCCTTTGATTGATGTTGGAAAGCCGGATCATCCTTGTTGTGGAGCGGAAGCTTTGGTTCGTTGGAATTCAAAGAGCCTTGGCTTTGTCATGCCATCGGAATTCATTGCCCTGGCAGAATACTTGGGGCTTATCAATGAAATCGGCCGCCACGTTTTGGAGGAAGCCTGCAAGAGATGCAAGTATTGGAATGATTTTGGTCACCCAGAATACAAGGTCAATGTCAATCTCTCCGTAGTTCAGCTTTTACAAAATGATATTTTAGATACCATAGAAGAAGTTGTTAGAGAGACTAAAATCACACCAAGCAATCTGACTTTAGAGGTTACTGAAGGTTTGGCAATCAATGACATGAAACGAACCCAGTATATTCTTGGTGAAATCAAAAAAATGGGAATTCGTGTTGCACTAGATGATTTCGGTACGGGATACTCTTCTTTGAACCACATCCGCAATATGCCGATTGATGTCATAAAGATTGATCGCTGCTTCGTGGAAGGGGTGGGAGAAGACCATTTTTCAAACGCTTTTGTAAAATCTGTTTCTCAATTGGCGGATGCTCTTGATATGCATGTCTGCATTGAGGGAGTGGAAGATGAGGAGCAAAAGAAAGCTCTTGAGTCTATGGATGTGGATTTGCTGCAAGGATACTTGTTTGACAAACCACTCAAGATAGATGAATTCGAAGAGAAATATCTCTTTTAGATTAGTTGAGTCAGTCGGGGGTAAAACTTTGGCAAAGACTAATGCTTGGCAAGAATGTATACGGATTTGAGTCCTGAAATAAAAAACCCTCGAGGCTATAACCTCGAGGGATATGCAGGAAATGGGACTTGAACCCACACGATATTGCTACCACAGGCACCTGAAG
>CAVIOJ010000116.1:0-14213 GCA_963644225.1 Lachnospiraceae bacterium
GGAAAAACATGTATGGGGACAGACAAAAGACGGTGAAGATGTCATTGTCTATGATCTTGTAGGCACTGGCGGAATGAAAGCCAGCTTTATGAACTATGGTGCCAATCTCTTATCACTTTTCGTACCAGACAAGGATGGCAATACAACAGACATCGTCTTGGGATATGAAAACCTGGAAGACTATTTTACAAACGATGCTTTCTTTGGTTGCAGCGTAGTACCTTGCGGCAACCGTATCGGCGATGCCAAGTTCACCTTAAACGGCAAAACTTATGAGCTTGATAAAAATGATGGTGTCAACAACTTACACAGCGGCTTCAATCCACTTTGCCGTCGAATCTGGGACGTGACAAACGTATCCGAAAACTCCATTACCTTTTCTTATAAAAAGAAAGATATGGATATGGGCTTTCCTGGCAATGCAACTTACACAGTTACTTATACTTTGACAGCAGAGATGGAACTTCGCATTGACTACACCGGACTTTCCGATGCAGATACCATTTTTAACCCAACCAACCACAGCTACTTTAACCTGGCTGGACATGATGCCGGAATTGCCGCTATGGACCAGCTCATCTGGATTAACGCCAGCCGCTTTACACAGACAGATGATGCTTCCATCCCGGATGGTGTTCTCTTAGATGTTGCCGGTACACCAATGGACTTTACCACACCAAAGCCTATGGCGCCACAGATGGATGATCCTTATGAACAGCTTGCTTGGGCCGCTGGATATGACCACAATTTTGTCATCGACAAACCACTTGGCCAGATGGGAATCGCCGCTTCTTGTTACGAGCCAAATTCCGGACGCAAGATGGAAGTCTACTCAGACCTTCCTGGTATGCAGCTTTATGGCGGCAACTATATCAACGAAGGACTTATCGGCAAGGGTGGCTGCGTATATGGCAAGCGTCACGGCGTTTGCTTTGAGACCCAGCATCATCCAAATGCAATCAATATCCCATCTTTCCCTCAGCCAGTAGAGGCAGCAGGAGAGACAGTTAAGACATCTACCATTTACAAATTTACGACGGTTTAATCCGTATCATACACAAATTTACAACGGTTTGATCCGTTCCATACAAAAGCAAAATGCTGGGGTGAACATTCACTCCAGCATTTTTTAGAATGGTTTATTATAAGTCCAGTCGTTTTTCTTCTGCCTGCTACTTGCGCTTTTCGTAGTATTTCTTGGCAAATGCCAGCGGTATCAAGGTCAAAAGCACCAGCACAGCCCCTACCAAAAGCAGGGTATGGGTCGGAAGATACTCCGTAAATCCGTAGGAATCCACGAATTTTCCGCTGCGCATGATAATCGGATTGGAGATCATCGGTGCAACGATCATCGGAATCAGAACGAAGAATACGATACGGATACCCTCAAACTGTCCTCTGGCATCTTCCGGATAAAGCTGCTTACCCCAGACAGTGATTGCCTGCAAAAAGAGCATATATCCCAGGCCAAGGACAAAGATACCGATAAGGAGCGCCGGATTCCACATAGTTGCGGTATTGACATTTTCCGGTCTTACAAAAATTCCCAAAAAGCCAACACCTATACAGTTTAAAATAACCGCCGCCTGGCAGAGTCCCGGAATTTTTCCCTGATTGATGATTTTTGTAGATGGAATCACTGCCAACATGGCAAGTACAAGGCCTATGCCTTCCATATAACCCATCACGTCTGCCGTAAATCCCAAATAGTAAATCATGTAATTTCCCAGATGGGTAAAATACATATTAAAAGCGATAAAATAAACTGCCAAAGACCAGTTTACCCAGACCAATTCTTTATGTTTTACATAGTCCGCCACATTGAATATGGAAAAAAACTGGTCCCGAAAACTGCCCCTTTTGCTCTCCTGTAATTCTGGAGCATCCTTCATGGCAAAAAGACAATAAATACCGAAGAGAATAACTACTATGCCCATTACAAAAAAGAGTCGCATATAATTATCATCCGCGCCGACAAGCATACCGCCTAAAACTGTTCCAACTATGGTTCCAATCACCGGCTGTGTAGCAAGGGCTCCGCCCAATTGTCCACGATTATCATCATCCATATGGTCATTGATCCAGGTATTAAATCCCACATCATTTCCCATGGAGCCAAAGAAACTCATGATAGCATCCGCGATGACAACTGCTGTACCTGCCACAATCAGAACACTTCCCGTACTGTTTCCACTGCCGTCTGTCATATACTGTGTCAATCCAAAAAGGATTGTAAAAATACCCCACAGGATATAACCCCAGGCAATAAAAATCTTTCGTTTTCCTTTTCGATCCGACACACAGCCGAACAAAAATGTAGATATCGTTGTAGCAATCGCAGAAATTGCAACCATCCATGAAATAATGGTTGGATCTTTTGCAATCTTTGCATAGACGAATGTGTTAAACCACTGATTCTCCATGTTCCAGCAAATCTGTCCCGCAATACCTAAGCCCCATACGAGAAACCAAAAATTTACCCCCTGTTTTTTCTCCTTCATTGCCTTCCCCTTCTTTCTGTTATAGCTGTACTACACTTCAAAATCCAGGCAGGAACGAACAGCTGTAAAAGGTCTTACCTTGCCGTCAGCAACTGCCACATGAGCTGGATGAGTGCTGTATCCCTTGAGTGCTTCTGCACTTTCAAAAGTTGTATCAAGCATCAAATCTGCCGTTGAACTAGGCAGGCTGTCGATCTGCACATGCACATCCAAAAGTCCTGGAATCTGCCCCTTTAAGCCTTCCAAGCCTTCCTTGATTCCAGCCTTGATTTTTTCTTTTTCCTCTGCAGAAAATTCATCCTTCAATTTCCATAAAATAATATGCTTTACCATGTTTTCTCCTTTTTACTTTTTTCTAAACTTAGACAAAGTTTCAATACATTTTTTGCAGTTCTTTGCATTTCTCCCAGGGTGATTCCATCTTGCTTTCCATAAGTATCCAAAAGCTTTCTTCCTACTTTTGAAGATTTTAGAAAACCGTCTCCACCTGGCATCAAGACATCTACCTGGGCTCTGACTCTGTACCCATCATTTTCTATCTCTGGGAATTCCGGCGAAGTAGACACCTGCATCCACCAATCCGTAATTACAAGCCCATCATATCCCCACTCATCTCGAAGTATTGCGGTCACAAGATCATAATTATAATGGCTCCAAACTCCATTGACCTTGTTGTAACTTGTCATGAGAGCAAGCGGATGTCCTTCCTTTATCGCAATCTCAAATCCCTTGAGATAGATTTCTCTCAAAGCTCTTTCACTGACGATAGAATTATTGGTATTTCGCTTGGTCTCCTGATTATTACATGCAAAATGCTTTGGACAAGCAGATGCCCCCTGACTTTGTATTCCACGAATAGCTGCTGCTGCAATCTTGCCGCTCACATATGGATCCTCTGAATAGTACTCAAAGTTTCTACCACAAAGAGGGTTTCTGTGAATATTCATACCCGGCGCCAAAAGCATATCGCTGCCATAAGACTTCATTTCTTTAGCGATATAGCCATAAAGTTCTTCTACCATCTTTTCATTAAAAGATGATGCCAGCGCAGTACCACAAGGCAAAAGAGTACAGGTTCTTTTGATACGAATTCCCGATGGTCCATCCGTTGTAATAACAGGTGGAACTCCAAGCTCACGCAATCTTTCTGTTATGCCGCCAAGTGCTCCTGCATTTCCAACTATACCTAAAGAAGAATTCATCTTTCCTTCGCCATGAGAGATATCATCCAAATCTTCCGGAGTCAATTGAGCGATAAATTCATCCAGAGTATGCTCTCCGTCAAGAACCTGTGAAAACTTGATTCCCTGGTCTCCGCTGTAGGCAACTTCCTCTGGCAAATTAGATAAAATTTTGCTTCTTTTATCCTCTGTCTGTACAGCTACATCTGTGTAAACCAACTTGCCATCTGCCTTATCCATTCGCTTGAATGCGCTTTGTACTTCTACTGGACAAGCCTCTGATAACTGGCTAACCACCTCATCTGCATCCAGGATGATCTCGCCTATCTTTTTAGCCGAGCGCACGTCACTTCCCACATAAATCTCGTAAGTTCCCTTTAAAAGAACATAAGCTGACTTGTGTCCAGTAGCTCCGCTATCATCATACGATGCTAAGTCCTTTAGATTTACAGACATGACAAGCTCTTCTGTCTCATTTGGCTGCAAAAGATTCGTTTTTGCAAAGGCTGCCAGATTTCGATCTGGAGTAGCCAAACTGCCATCCGGAGTATTTACGTAAACCAAAACCACTTCCTTACCGGCACAGTCCCCTGTATTGGTCACCTGAGTCTTTACGTCAAAAGCTCTTTCTCTGTATGTCATCTGGCTATCTACGGAAAACTCAGTATAGGAAAGTCCAAAGCCGAAAGGATAGAGTACTTTTTCCTTGGCAAAGGTCTCAAAATATCGGTATCCTACATAAATATCCTCTACATAATTGTTGCTTTTCTTACCGCCAAAATGCTCGGCGCTAGGATAATCCTCATAATTTATAGCAATGCTGTCTGTTAATTTTGCCGATGGATTGACTGCACCTGTCAAAACATCTGCCAAAGCATTACCGCTTTCCATTCCGCCCTGCCATGCGTAGACGAGAGAGCCGATTTTATCCTGATAGGTCTGCATCCAACTCATGTCCATGATATTGCCACAGTCCATTACCACTGCGACACGATCGAAGTTTTCGCACACCTGATTAAGCATCTTTTCTTCCAAATCCGTAAGATAAAAACTACCCTTTTTCTTGAGATTTTCTCTGTCCTCTCCGGCAGCTCTACCTATAATCACCAGGGCCATATCACAGCGATCTGCCACTTCTTTTACAAGGGAATCCCCAAGCGGCATCTCTGGAAAATTCATTGGCCAATGTCCCCAGAATCCCTCATCCGCCTCATTAGCAGGCTTACTAAGCCACTTCTGATAGGCCTGCTGCAGTTCTTCATCCATAAGAACGCCATGATTTTTCAGCCCTTCGATAGCATTTACCTTGTATGGATAGCATGTATCTCCGCCGCTTCCATATCCCACGACAAAATAATCCCATGCACACCGGCCAAATACAGCCACTTTGTCCTCCGACCGAATCGGAAGAGTCGCATTGTCATTTTTTAAAAGAACGATTCCTTCCGCCGCCGCTTCTCTTGCATACTTTGAAAATTCTGGAAAAAGTAACTCTCCGGTGAGATCTTTTGTATTCAGATCCTGCTCTAGTCCGTTTTTCTCAATACTCTGAGTTATTTTTCGAATTATCTTGTTATAAATTCTGCCCATTCTTTCCTTTCCGAATCCTCTTCGTGATTCTACTCATAATTTCTTACCTTATTTTATAAAAGTATATCATTTACAAACAAAAAAAGAAGCATTTCTCGAACATTTCCAAGAAACACTTCTTTTTATAATATCCTTTGCTACTTGCTAATCAATGATTATAGCAATCCGCTTCGCTACTAGCTTATAAAAAAGCTTTAACCTTTTTATAGATGCCTGCTGCATCAAGCTCGTACTTCTCAAGAAGTTTTACAGCTGGGCCAGACTCACCGAAACGATCCTCTACACCGATGCGAAGAAGCTTGGCTGGCTGTTTTTCAGCAAGAACTTCTGCTACTGCAGATCCAAGTCCTCCGATAATAGAATGTTCCTCAACGGTTACAACCTTGCCAGTTTTTGCTGCAGATTTTACAACCAAATCTACATCCAATGGCTTGATGGTATGCATATTGATTACTTCAACGCTAATGCCATCTGCTTCAAGTTTCTCAGCGGCAGCCAAAGACTCAGCCACCTCAAGTCCTGTTGCAATAATAGTAAGGTCTGTACCCTCTTTTAAAACAACACCCTTACCAATCTCAAATTTATAATCTGCATTGTCGTTGATAACAGGTACTGCCAAACGACCAAAGCGAAGATATACTGGGCCTTCCATCTCATAAGCTGCCTTGACTGCTGCTTTGGCTTCCACATCATCCGATGGATTGATGATAGTCATACCAGGAATAGTACGCATCAGGGCGATATCTTCATTACACTGGTGAGTTGCACCATCTTCTCCAACTGAGATACCGGCATGTGTAGCACCAATTTTTACATTGAGATGTGGATATCCCACAGAGTTACGAATCTGCTCAAAAGTACGTCCTGCTGCAAACATAGCAAAACTAGAACAGAATGGAACCTTACCTGTGCTGGCAAGTCCTGCTGCGATACCGATCATATTTGCCTCAGCGATACCACAGTCGATATGACGCTCAGGAAATTCCTTTTTAAAAACGCCTGTCTTTGTAGCGGCTGCAAGGTCTGCATCCAATACAACTAAATTCTCATGTTCTTTTCCAAGAGCGGCTAAGGCATTACCATAACTATCTCTTGTGGCAATTTTCTTTACTTCTGACATAATGCTTCCTCCGCTTTCTTAAGTTCTTCTATTGCAATAGCATACTCCTCATCATTTGGAGCCTTTCCATGCCAGCCTACTGCATTTTCCATATAGGAAACGCCCTTACCCTTGACTGTCTTCATAACGATAGCTGTCGGCATTCCTTTTGTATTTCTAGCCTCATCAAAAGCTGCGCGAAGCTGGTCAAAATCATTGCCATCCTCCACTGGAATTACATGGAAGTTGAATGCTGCAAACTTGTCTGTAATTGGATATGGAGAATTTACTTCCTCAATGGTTCCGTCGATCTGTAAATTATTGTTATCTACAATGACACAAAGGTTATCTAAATGTCTGGCTCCTGCAAACATAGCAGCTTCCCAAACCTGTCCTTCCTGAATCTCTCCATCTCCAAGAAGAGTATATACACGGTAATCTTCGTTTGATAATTTTGCAGAAAGTGCCATACCAACAGCAACAGAAATACCCTGTCCCAAAGATCCGCTGGATGCGTCAACTCCTGGTGTATGCTGGATACATGGATGTCCCTGCAAATGAGAACCGATGTGACGAAGTGTCAGCAAGTCCTCCACTGGAAAATATCCACGATTGGCAAGAGCCGAATACAGACCCGGAGCCGTATGTCCTTTTGATAAAACAAAACGATCACGATCCGCCTTCTTTGGATCTTTTGGATCAATATTCATCTCTTCAAAATAAAGGTATGTAAAAACCTCTGCTGCTGATAGAGATCCGCCCGGATGTCCAGCCTTTGCAGCATGCACACCATCAATGATGCCCTTGCGGACTTTCACTGCTTCTTTTTGTAACTCAAGATTTGTCATTGCATTTGTCCTCTCTTAATTTTTTACCTGCTTTTGGCCTTCTATGAACTTTTTATTACAAACAAAAGGGCCATAGAAAACCTTACAAATAAGATTTTACTATGACCCCATTTTATTATCAATGGCAGAATTTATACAATTTAACGCAAATTTTTGAGTTTTCACAGTGTATTTGAACTATGCCAACTTGCACTCCTCGTCTAAAGTCACGAGGATGATATTTTTGATAGTAGAAGCCACCGTCTCCACATGCTCATGAAAACCTTTTTTGGCACAGACCACATAAAAAGCATCTCCCTCTCGCTTCATCTGCTTGGTCTTTTCTATCATGGCCTTTATCTGCGTCATCTCAATTTCGCTGTCCTCATAAAAACATAGAGTAAATATGGTAGCACTCTTTCCCTGAGTTTTGCCGAGAGATACCACATCAAATCCATCCGTGGTTCCTGCCTCATCATCATTGGTCCACCAGTTGCCGGAACGCTCAATACTAAAATCATAGATTTCGCGCTTGCTAGCTGTCTCTATATACTCCCGGCTCATATCCGTAAATACCTGCTGCATGAAAGAGTCCAAATCCGGCTCAATATATTTTTCCCAAAGGCTGTCCCAATCTCCTGTCAGATACAAGTCCATGTGGGGAACAATATACCGATACCAAAAGACCGTATTGCTGTTTACGATGGAATATCTGGTCTTTTTTCGGTTAGTCTCCTCCGTAATGGCTGTCTGCTTGGTAACCATTCCAATGGACATCAAGGCATTGAGATAAGGAACCACGATGTCCTTTGGCTTTTCCACATCCGCCGACAACTGATTCACGCGATTTCTTCCCTGGGCCATAGCAGATAAAATACAGTTATAATAGGATAACTCTCTTAGTTCCATCCCCATGACCTGTTCTGGCAAAAGGGCTGCCGCTCCAGGTCTGCCATCAAAAATCTCTCTGGCAGCTTCCTTGATATCTTTTCCCTGCATGCGAATCATCTGGCCCGGAATACCACCACTTATTCCGTAATAAAGTGCCATTTCCTCTGCTGCTGCATCTGGGAAAAATTGCAGACTGTCATAAAATCCCATTCCTTGGACCTGCAGTCTCAAGTCGATATCTTTTTTCCATCTGGCCTTTTTCCCATAAATATTTTTTTCCATCAGAAGATATGCATCGCCAGAAAAGATGATTTTGACTGGTAAATCCTTCCATTGTCCCATGGCATAACCGTAGAGCTCCTCGTCAAAAAAGCTCTCCGATCTGGCAAAATTCGGATATTGATCAAAAATCAAAAGAATTTTTTCTGACTTGGCCACCTCACCTATAGCATCCAAAAAAGCCTTCAGCGCACCCTGCACATCCGTCTTTTCTTCTTCAGATTTCTTTTTCGCATCGAGGATCTTTCTTCCCGATGCAGTCTCTACACCAGCCTCCTTTAGGGCTTTTGCAAACATCATAAGTTCCTGTTTGCCTGTAGTCTCATAGGCCTGAAAATATATGGTCTTTTTATCTTTTGCAAAATATTGAAGTAAAGTGGTCTTTCCCATGCCAATGCCACCTGTCACACAGGCAACGGAACAAGTATCACCTTCATAAAATGCATTTAATGCTTCTAATTCTTTCTTTCGTCCAATAAACATCTGTCCGCCTACGTCTCCCGAAATTTCTGTATAGAATAAAATCTGTCGCAATCTGATATCATCACCAGGATGCGACAGGTTTTATTGTAATACGTTTCAACTAGGCTCGCAATGACTTTTTGAATAATGGAAAAAACTAGTAGTTTCGAAGTTCTTTTATCTACAAGATGTGGGGGTGCGGCACTTTATGCAAACTTGGGTGTCTCTTCTAACACCAGGACTTCCTTCCCCTCAAATGCAAATCCTAATTTGTAGATCCTTGTTCGCTCTATGCCGGATGCGACCAGATCTGCCTCGTAGTCCCGCTCCTCTATCTGTTCAAGTGCACGCTTGGCTGTATCTTCCAGTCCCTTTTCCTTTCTCTCATCAAATACCTTAAACTCCATGATAAAAGCTGGATCTTCCTCCCGAAGCGGATAAAGGGCTATATCATATCGACCTCTTCCACTCTCCCGGTTCGACACGATCCGATAGGTCTTTCGCAAAGATACGATCAGCCCTAAGACAAAACCATGATAGAAGTTCTCCGGTGTACGGCTCTTTGGTCCTCTCGCCACATCAAAATAACTCATGGACGAATAGGTAAGATCTAATAAAATATCATTAAGCATATCTATATCATGCCGAAGCAGAGCATCGGTAAAATGCTCATAGGAACTGCGACCATTGAAGAACATGCCCATGATCTCTGTGCGATACATGCCCATAACTTCCTCATTGGTGACCGAAAGATCACACTCTATGATCTCATTCTCTTTGACGACATTTTCAGCCTTTACATAACCGACTGCTAAAAACAACGACCACAAACTCTCCTCATCACCATCCAGATATTGAAACGTCACACACTCATTAATCCGTTTGTGTAACTTTTCTCCCCGCATGAGTTGTTCTATCTCGTACTTGCTCGCTACCGGGTGTCTGCGGATCATTTCGCCGATCAACTTGTTGCTGCTGGTGCTGACCCAATATGCACAAGGCTTGCGGTCGCGCATATAATTGCAGATCGACCACGGATTGTAGATGTCCTTTCTGTTTCCAAAGGTAAAACCGTCATACAAAGCCTTGATCTGTGCCATTTCATCTATATTTTGACATTTTAGGGCATCCCTCACTTCCTCTTCTGTAAATCCGCAACAATCGCTATATGCCTGACTTGTCGTTGTGGCAACTTCTACGTTGTTGAGATCAGAAAAGAGGGAATTCTTGGAAATCCTGGTGACTCCCGTAATGATGGCACGATCATAATACTCATTTTCCTTAAATATATTGTGAAACAACTGTCGGCAGGTCTCAATCATCTCGTCCCAGTAGCCCCCTGTATATGCCTCTAAAAGTGGCGTGTCATATTCATCCAATAAAATATACGGCTTCACACCATAGTGCTTGTATAGCAACTGACATATGGTCGGTATGGCTTCTTCCAAGACAGATCCCTCTCCGCCAGTATCACTGGAAAGTCCTCGGTAGATCGTAGAAAATCTTGCCTTATCTTCCTGGCTCAATTTATGGCTTTCCTGCAATTTTTCATGTGAAAAATAAAGGCTGCTAAAATTGATCCGGATTCCTTTGATCGCCTGCTCATAATCTTTGCCTTTGCATCCTCCGAAACTGATCGAGATCACAGGTATCTTTCCAAAATAAGCACGCGCCATCTGATCCTTCCATACATGTAATTTCTCAAATCGTTCCGGGTGATCACTATAGCGCGGATCAAAAAAATTCTCCAGGGTGCTCAAAAGCATAGATTTTCCAAAACGCCTTGGTCTGGTAAGCAGAAGAACCTCTGACTTGCGACGCAGCCACTCTGAGATAAAATGCGTCTTATCAACATAAAACTGCTGCCCACAGGCAAATGCCTGGAAATCATGATAACCAATCCCAATCTCCACATCCAGATAAGGATTGCGATGCAAAATCTCCTGTATCTTTTCCTGGTATGCCAAAAGACGCTTCTTTTCCTCGAGTAATTCCATACGCCGGTCAAAAGCTAGCAATACCTGCTTGCGATCTGCAAGTTTTACATAGTAACTGACAGATTTCCCGTCAATCGTCCGCTGGATATAAGGCTGTTTTTTACCCTTTATGTTTTTATAGGTCAAAGTTCCCTTTGGTAATTGCTCTAATTGTTCATCAATCTCTTGGATGCGTTCTCTAGGATTGGACATGGCAGGCCTCCCGCTAAAATAAAATGGTTATCCATGGTTATATTCTCACTATATAACCATGGATAACCATTGTCAATTCCTTTTTATATCTACCTTCTTGTCGCCCGAAAAACCGCTCCGTTGGTAGCACTTACAAATATTTCTGTTATAGTAAGCAATCCTACTCCTCTCTATAAGAAAGTCTTCATCTCTAACCAAGATATATTGCATACAAATATTCCTTATATTTCTTCTGCAGGGATTCTGGACTTATTATCTTTACCTTAGGTCCCAATCCTGCCAACCATCCAAAAAATTGCGGACTCACCTCAACTGATAAACGAGCGATAATAAAATCTCCATCTTTTCGCACTGGAATCTCCGTACCAAAGCGATCAATCATAATTCCCGTCATCTCAACAGGCACCTGTAATGAGACCATTTCTGCTTGCCCCGAAAACATTCCAAAGCGCTTTTTCGCATAATCTCCTTTTTTTATCTCCTCTTCTCTTCTAACTCTGTTTTCATCCATCTCTACTGCATTTCGAATTTTGTCAACACGATAATGACGAATCTCCCCAGCCCCATCATCATAAGCTACAAGATAATAATATTCATTATCCCAAAGCAAAAACTCCGGACTCACTACATACCATTTCCCATCGTGCCGCAAAACCTGCTCTTTTTTCTCGTTCCAATCCATATACTGGAAAGTGATTTTTTTACCGTCATCTATACATTTGTAAATTTCATCGATTGCATAGTAAATACTCTCGTTTGAGTTTTTAACACGATCAGAAACCACCACCTGACGATGTAGATGTTTCGCTTGAAACTCACTTCCCAATCCTTCAATTTTGCCCACAAGTTCCCTGGATTTTTTTTCTGAAATAAATTTTGATGCAGCAACCGCATCCACCAAAAGTTTTAATTCTGCTAGTTCAAATTCCCGACTTGCCAAGTAGTATCCCGCATTATCCGAAGATTTCTCAATATCCATTCCATATTCCATCAAGACCTGAATATCCCGGTAAATACTCTTTCGCTCTGCCGTAATATCATTTGCCTCAAGATAATGAATCAAATCCGTTGCCGATGCTGGATGCTCCTCATCTGTATGCATTCGAAAATAATCCATAATATATAGTAATTTTAATTTTTGATTCGCCTGATTTGCCATAGTTCCTTCTTCCTAAACCTTGCCTGCTATCGAAAAATTTCAGTCTTCACTTTCACGGTTTCGACTAAATCTAATTATTTTCATTATACCTTTAACTGTTTGTATTATCCAACTAATGTAAAAAAAAGAGACCGGCAAATCTGCTGGTCTCTTTTCGGGTTGGGCTGTTATATTTTAAAAAATTATAACCTTATTTCATATAGAAGATTTCCTACAAATCCTCTTTTACTGAAAATCCTCTTCTCTAAGTCCATTAGTTCCATCAGCATGCTCAAATGCTGCCAATTCAGGATTTTCTCTCTTCTCAGGAGTGTAGTTCTCATAAGAAGGTTTCTTGTGATTCTGCTCAGACCAGATACGATCTGCAACAGGACCCCACTCTTCTGCATAATGATCACATTTTGCACAAAGATGTTCTACAGTTTCCTCAGCCTCAGCATTGGTTCCCTTTGCGCCTGTCTTGTTTACCATCTCGCGAAGGAGCTTTGGATTCTCAAGCATTGGGCATGGACGAAGGTGGTTTCTGTTAAATGGCTGTCCTTCGTGATAAGCCTTGAAAAGTGGACTCTGTAACATCTCAAGAATAGACTTGTCATGGATGTTTGAATCCGAGAAGTGGATAAATACGCAAGGCTCTGCATCACCCTGTGCATTGATGTGGAAGTAGTTACGTCCACCAGCGATACATCCACCAACGAATTCTCCATCGTTCTGGAAGTCCATTGGGAAGAATCCGATATCATTGTCACCGGTACGAACCCAACGAATCTTTTTAATGATTTCTTCACGCTGCTCTAATGTAGGCATAAGCTCTGGAGCTGCATTCTGTCCAACTGGCATGTAGTGGAAGTAGAATCCGAAACGAGCACCCTTGTCAGCGATAAAACGCAAGAATTTCTCATCAGTTACAGCTTCTACGTTGTCTCTTGTGTAGCAGATAGAAGTACCAAATACAATACCATGTTTCTTCAAAAGATCCATAGCATTCATAACTGCTGCATAGTGTCCATCTCCACGACGACCATCATTTGTCTCTGGAGTTCCTTCAATAGAAAGAAGGAAGGTAATATTTCCAAGTTCTACGATCTTTTCACAGAGCTCTTCGTCGATCAAAGTAGAGTTTGAGAAAAGACCAAACATACAATCATTGTGCTTCTCAGCAAGTTTTAAAATATCAGCTTTACGAACAGTAGGTTCTCCACCTGTCATGAAGTAAAGGTATGTTCCAAGTTCCTTACCCTGAGTAACGATCTTGTCCATATCTTCGTATGACATGTTGTTCTTGTGACCATAAGTACCTGACCAGCATCCAACGCAATGAAGGTTACAAGCGTCAGTAGGGTCAAAAAGAATCAACCAAGGAATATTACAATCATATTTTTCACGGTTTGCACGAATCGTCTTTGTTCCACGGAAAAATGCTTCGTATCCCAAGTTCAAAAGGAATTTCTTTGCATATTTTGGATTTGTCTCATCCAATACACGGTTGATAAATTTCACCCAACGATTCTCAGGATTTTTTACATACTCGCGAACAAAGTCAAGTTTCTCTTTGCTGGCGCCATCGCCCCAGAAGGTCTCTGCCTTGTCAATCAATTTCAGGAATGTTTCCTGTCTTTTTTCAATATCATCGGTCTTTTGCAAGTTACCAACGATATTATTAATCATTATCTCAAAAGCTTTTCTCTCTGCTTTGTGCTGTGCATTTTCAACTAATGAAGCCATTTTACTTCCTCCCTTTTTCTCACAATTTCAATTCAACAGTTGCTAGTATAGGAAATTCAACAAATTTTTAGAATATACAAAAAATTTTCTCTGTAACTTTCGATTATACATTTTTCGCAATTTGTATATCTATGCCGACAAAGAACGGGGTTTGTCTGCATAGATTGGGATTTCCCAAGCACCTTGGGAATCATAAAATATGTAGGTAAACATTTTATTAACAGAGGGAATGGACGCAGCCGCAAAGTCAGCGATAGGTAAAGTACAAGGGGCAGGACCCGATATCAGACGCTATCGCTTCGCTATACTC
>CAVIOJ010000117.1:0-5098 GCA_963644225.1 Lachnospiraceae bacterium
TCCTTATATTGTGCCATTAGCTGGGCTGATTCGCCGCGAAAGGTAAGGCCGGACCTGATATATTGTTTCATAAATTCTAAACTCTTTTCTTAGGCATATTTCCAATATCATTTTTTTGATGCCGGGATAGATGTATTTTAGCACAGGGTGCAAAAACGTACAATAATATGTCTATCGGTGCAAAAGCGAACAAAATAAGGGGAGGGCTGTCGTATAATTCAACCATCATAATTCAACGAAAGAAAAGGAGAGGATTAGTATGGTTAAACTTTACAACAAGAAAGGAAAAAGATCACCGCTCTTTTATGCGGTATGGTCATCACCAGCTATCGGTGTTGCAGGAGTTACAGCTCTTTTAGGTTACATCACATTTTTTGCAACAGATGTCTTGGGCTTGAGTGCCGGATTGGTAGGAGCACTGCTTCTGATATCCAAGATTTTTGACGGATTTACAGACATCATTGCGGGATTCATCATTGACAGAACCCACACCAAGATCGGAAAGGCAAGACCTTATGATGTGGCAAATGTACTGTTTTGTATCAGTGCACTTTTGTTCTTCTTTATCCCGGATGTAGGAACAGCGGGAAAGGCAGCATTTTTGTTTATCATTTACCTGCTGACTTATTCAATATTCCAGACACTCTATTCTTGTGCAGGAACAGTTTATCTGGCGCGTGCCGTAGATGATACAGAGGATCAGATTTCATTATCTTCTGTTTCTGGATTGATATCATCTTTGATTGCTATTGTGCTTTCTGTTTTGTTCCCAACACTTATCCAGAATGCGGGAACCGATCAGGCAAGCTGGAAGTCCATGGCACTTGGTATCTGCTTACCAGCCATCGTGCTTTGTGCTATCCGTATTTTCTTGATCCCAGAGATCAATGATGCCGAGACCGAAAAGAAAGATCATGAAAAACTGACCGTAAAAGAGAGCGCAAAGATGCTCTTTTCCAACAACTATCTGATGTTCTTTACATTGGCATTATTACTTACAAACATTGCACAGACTTTGATGTCAAATACACAGACCTATTATTTCAAGTATGTTATCGGCGATATTCAGCAAATGACAATCGTTGCAGCAGTTGCTATTGTAGGACCGCTTACTATCGCAACATTCCCAGCACTTTCAAAGAAATTGGGTATGCGTAATCTGATGGCTTTGGGCTTGGTGCTTGGTGCAATCGGTAGATTTATTCCGCTTGTAAGCCCGACAAGTATAGCACTGCTTACCGTGGGATCCCTGCTTGGCGCTATTTCTTATATGCCAATCTATATCCTTTGTGCTAACGCTATTATTGGCTGTATGGATTACGGCGAGTACAAGAGCGGACTAAGAGGAGAAGGTATTTACACCTGTGTATCTGGTTTCTGCAGTAAGGTGGGTATCGGTCTTGCCAGTGGACTCCTTGGCCTGGTGACAGCACTTGGCGGTTATGACGGCACTCAGGCAGTACAGACTGCATCAGCAAATATGTCTATCATTTTTGCCTATACTATTTTGCCAGGTATTTTGTATGTGATCGGTGCATTGGCATTGCGCAAGTTTAACTTGGAGAAAGAATTGCCAGCAATTCAGGAAGAGTTAAAGAAACGTAAAGGAATTACAGAATAATTGAAACAATATGTAAGATTGGGAAGATAAAAGGAGGTTTACATATGAGTTTGACAATTTTTCCAAAACCAAACAAGGTAGAAGAGACAGGTGGCAGCCTAAGCGTGACATATCCGCTTACCGTGACTCTTCCACAGAAACTTGCTTCTTTGGATGAAATTCTTGCGGAGACACTAGGATGTCAGGCAGTCGTAGCAGATGGCGGTGTTCTTACTTTTACAGAGGACGCAGGACTGGGCAAAGAAGCCTATCGTTTGAAGGTCACAAAAGATGGCATTACAGTTACATATGCAGACAGAAGTGGTGCATATTACGCCCTTGTGACATTGGGACAGATCTTAGGCGAAAGCATTCCATGTTGTCAGATTGAGGATGCACCAGCACTTGCAGTAAGAGGATATATGATCGACATCAGTCGTGGTAAGGTTCCAACTTTGGAGGACCTATGCCGTCAGGTGGATCGTCTGGCAGCCTTGAAATACAATCAGGTGCAGCTGTATGTAGAGGGATTTTCATTTGCTTATCCTTCTTATCCGAATACCTGGAAGGATGCAACACCAATCACGGGCGAGGAAGTGCGTTACTTAGATACTTACTGCAAACAAAGAGGTGTTGAATTGGTGCCAAACCAGAACAGTTTGGGACATATGTACGCGTGGCTGGCACGGGATGAGTTCAAGCATTTGTCAGAGACAGACCCAGGTAGCGGTATGGAGTTCATGGGCAATAAGATGCCGCCAAGCACATTGGATGTTATGAATCCGGAAAGTTTGGAACTGGTTACTTCTATGATGGATGACATGATGCCATGTTTTAGTTCTGATAAATTCAACGTGAATCTGGATGAACCTTTTGATCTTGGAAAGGGCAAGAATAAGGCGATTGCCGAGGAAAAAGGCGAAGCATATCTTTACATGGACTACTTAAAGAAACTACATGCAAAGGTAGCAGAGCGCGGCAAACACATGTATATGTGGGGCGATATTTTGTCAAATCATCCGGAAACATTTAAGGAACTGCCTGAAGGCATTACCGTATTGGATTGGGGCTATGAGGCATTTACCCCATTTGCAGAGCATGCAAAATCCCTGCACGAACTGGGCGTACCATTTATCACCTGCCCGGGAACATCTTCATGGACGACTTTGAGCGGACGTACAGATAACATGAGAGAGAACCTTCGCAATGCGGCAAAGGCAGCAATCGACTATGAGGGCGAAGGCGTACTTGTCACCGCATGGGGCGATGGCGGCCATCTGGAATATGAACCAATCAATGATGGACCGATAGCATATGCCGCATCTTATAACTGGGGACAGTTGGATGTTACAGAGGAAGAAGTCTGTGCATATCTGAACCGCTTTGTATTCCGTGATAAGGCTGAAAAAACAGCGCAGATTTTACTGGATATGGGACGTTTATATCACTATGAGGAGTTCCCGATGGTCAATATGACTATTGCCAGCATGACACTTTCTATGGGTATTTTGCCGGACGGCGCGTTTCCATACGCCTTAGAACAGGCGACACGATGCATTCAGGTATTTGCACCATCGGCAGCACCTATGATTGATGCTATTTTGGAGCAGCGCAAGGACTTTGACTATGCCGGAGCCATGGCTAGCATCGAAGATCTGAAAAAGCGTGTGACAGAGACTGATTTGGTGGGAGATAAGGCGGAACTTTTGCAGGAGGAATTAAAAAATCTTCTCCGTATTGTATCCTTTGCCGAAGAAGTTCACCAATTGAACGTAGCAGGCGTTACCATGTCAGCAGAAGACAAGGCCGCACAGGTAGCTAAGATTTCTGCTTTAGGTGAGGAAATCCTGCGTGTACATCCAAGACTCTGGATCGAGCGTAATAAAATACACGGTATGGTAGAGAGTACCGCACCGATTGCAAAGGTTGTTGAGCAGTTGCAGGCGTAATTTTATAAAAATTGGACTTTTAGAAGCCGTTTGATTTTCAAAAGAAATCAGACGGCTTTTTGTCGTCTCAATCAGCATTGCGAGTTCTCTACCGCATTCTTGACAAGACACACGGATTTCTATAAAATCGGGTTAGTATCTCCTAACTTGGATTAGGCGAATAGAAAGATGAGGTATCTATAGAATGGATAAGAAAAAATTGAGTATCCCTGAGTTGATTTCCGGTTGTGTATTCATGCTGATGGTTGCAAAGGTTCCACACTTTGGCGGAATTACCGTGATGGGTACAGTGATGGGGCTTTTCCTTTTTGTATCTGGGCATTTTGCTGTCAGTCTGGTGATTGAGGTTGGCTGCAGTCTTTTGGCAGATTTTCTGGCACGTTTTGGGAAATACAAAAGCACACCGAAACTTTTGATTTCCTATATCGTATTTTCTTTCGGCTTGACCGGACCGGTACTTCCTCTTTGGCTGATGAAGGATGCATATATTGCCAGCCTGGAAGCAAAGGGAAAGGATGCCGCTTATATTGATGGTGTTTTCTCTCATATTAATAACACGACCCTCGTTGTCTGCATCCTGGCTACCCTTGTGGCTGCTCTGGTGGGAGGTCTCTTTGGCAAAAAAATGATGAAGAAGCATTTTGAAAAAGCTGGAATGAAAGAAAAAGCAGGTCCTTTTTCTTATCTTATTTCTATGGAACCTATGCCTGAGCGATCCCAAAAAGACCAGGGAGGTCTAATCAGCCATGTGCACTTTCAATATGCATCACAGATGGAGAAACTTGTAAATTCCAAGGGAAAGCTAAAACATCGCCATTGGTATGCCACGATGTGCGATGGAGATGCCGATGAAAAACAGCGTTGTAACATTGTGCGCGCCATGCATGGACTGCCACTTTTGTAATAGTTGCTATCGATAGAAATCTTATATTTACAGGAGGATGACTTATGAAAATTACCGCAGTTGCAGTTGGAACAAGAGGTGATGTGAATCCCTTGGTCGAATTGGGGTCTGAAATGGTACAAAGAGGCCATGAATTTCGGATACTTGCGCAGGAAGAATTCCGCCCTCTAATAGAAAAAAAGAATGTAACATATCTTCATCTGGACGGAGATGCAGACCACGTCATGAAGTACCTGGTGACCGATTATAAAAACAGTATGGACTTTATGATTGGCTTGATGAAGTTAAAAAAGGAAAATCCTTTGTTTATGGAGCAGACATTGCAGGCGTTAGAAGGATCGGACTTGTGTATGTACGGTACCTGTTCAGGATTCGTGAGAGATGCTGCTGATAAATTGGGGATTCCATGTATCCGTTATTTCTATAGCCCATATGACAGAACGGATTTGTATTCGTTATATTCGTTGGACCACAATACTCCGGCGGTGGCTAAGAGCTATGACGCTATTACCAGTGGAATGCCAATGCTATCTAATCTTCTTATGGGAAAATGGAGAAGGAAAAACGGAATTCCGAAAGTAAAAAGTTTTGAACATTACACAGAGCAAAATGGCAGGAAGGTACTTACTTTTTATCCGGTAAGTC
>CAVIOJ010000118.1:0-7428 GCA_963644225.1 Lachnospiraceae bacterium
CATCTGTAATATATTCCAACAAATCTGCCATCTGATAAATAAAGACGAATACATTCATCTTCTTTTATCTGTGACAACTTTTTGGCCTCATCGCCCTCTAACTCAAATATAGAAAAAGGATTTCCATTGATCAACTTGAAATCTAATTTCTCTCCTGCAAAAATAGCAGGATATTTCAAGAAAACTTTATCGATGGGAAGTATCACATCAGAAATATTGCCATTTTCTACCAAAGCCTCGATTTGGGAAAGCATCAAACTGTCTTCAATAGAAAAATCAGCAACTTTTGTCCTGACTAAATGTTCCATAGCTGCACCGCAACCCAGTTTTTCCCCGATATCATGGCATAATGTGCGAATATAAGTCCCCTTGGAGCAATGCACTCGCATCTTCACAAGCGGAAGATTGATTTCTTCTATATCGATAGAATAAATTTGAATTTTTCTGGCTTTTCTTTCTACTTCAATACCAGCTCTGGCCAGATCACACAGCTTTTTTCCACCAACTTTAAGTGCCGAATACATGGGTGGAATCTGCTCTATTTCTCCTACAAATTCCAGTATGGTATCCCTTACTTTTTGGTCCGTGACCAGGACTTTTTCCTCTTTTAAAATTTGTCCAGTCATATCCTGCGTATCTGTCGTAATACCGAGTCGCATAACGGCCTCATAGGTTTTGTCCTTATCGGTAAGAAGATCACAGACCTTTGTGGCTTTTCCAATACAAATCGGCAATACACCTACAGCATCCGGATCTAAAGTGCCCGTGTGTCCTATTTTTTTAATATGAAGGATGCCGCGCATCTTCGCTACAACATCAAACGAAGTATACCCGGCCTCCTTGTAAACATTTATAATTCCACTCTTCATTATCATTCGCCTAAAAGCTGGCTTGCTACGTCTGCTACTACATCGTCAATCAGTTTCCATGGGTCATCTCCTTCAAGAGTAAAACCAGCTGCTTTTTTATGACCACCACCATGATACTTGACGGCTATCTGGGAAAGATCTACCAAATCGCCCTTGCATCTGGTACTAACCTTGAAACTTCCTTTTTCAAGTTCGTACAAAAAGATAGCAACTTCCACCTCTTTTGTAATGCGAAGCTGGCTGACAATTCCATCAAGATGCTTTGGTAAAACGCCAAATTCTTCCATCTCATCTAAAGTAATATAAGATGCTATGCATTTTTCCTTTTCATAGAGACGACTCTTTAACAACGCCTGTCCTAAAATACGGTTCTGGGCATATGTTTTCTCATAGAAAGACTTGTCAATAATTTCGGAATAATTTATCCCAAGTTCCATGAGGTTTCCAGCAATCTCCATGGTTGATTTTTTTGTACAGGAATACTGAAATACACCTGTATCGTGAACCATGCCTGTGTAGATACACTCTGCAATCTCTTTAGTGATACGCTCTGTTTTTAAAACTCCATACACAAGTTCACAAGTCGAGCTGGCATCTGGCACAATTTTATTCTTTTGCGCAAAAGACTTATTGCTCACATGATGATCAATGCATATGGTTTTTTTTGCAGTTTCAAAAAATTTGTAGGCATCTCCCAAGCGACTTTCATCTCCACAGTCCAATACGATGCAAAGATCATATTTTTCATCTGAAGTATTTGCCTCTTTGATATCTTTTGAACCTTTTAAGAAATCAAAAATATGAGGAATCGGCTCCAAATAAACCTGGGCTTTTATAGATGGAAAATAAGTAGTTATGTAATTGTAAACCGCAAGGCAGGAACCAACACAGTCGCCATCAGGGCGTACATGTCCTGCAATAGCAACTGAATTTATTCCCGACAATTCTTCATCTAAGAACATAGTTCTCTCCTTAATCATTTTGATTTACATCATTTTGATTTACATCATCAATCAACTTTGACATACGAACCCCATACTCAATGGATTGATCTAAAATGAATTGAATCTGAGGGGTATTGCGAAGATTGATATTGGAAGCCAAAAGTTTGCGAATATAGCCGGCAGAACTTTTCAGTCCTTCCATAGTATCCTTTTGTGCCTTTTCATCTCCTAAAACACTAATATAGGCTTTTGCAGTTTTTAAATCAGGAGCGACTTCCACTGCTACAACGCTACACATTGTGCTTACTCGTGGGTCTTTGATTTCCCCGCGAATGATGTTACTCAATTCGCGGTGGACTTCCTCATTAATTCTTGTATTTTTAATACTTCTTTTTTTCATATTACCTTGGTACCTCTACCATAATGTATGCTTCGATAATATCGTCTTCTGCAATCTCATTGAATCCATCAATAACAAGACCACATTCATATCCTGCCTTAACTTCCTTGACGTCATCCTTGAATCTCTTAAGTGAAGCCAAGTCGCCTTCAAACAACTGCTCGCCTTCTCTTGAGAGACGTACCTTACATCCTCTCTGGAAGTATCCATCAAGAACATAAGAACCAGCGATATTTCCAACATCGGATGCCTTGAAGATCTGACGAACCTGAGCATGACCAATAACTTTTTCCTCAAATACAGGATCAAGCATTCCCTTCATGGCAGCTTCAACATCTTCGATGGCATTGTAGATAACCTTGTAAAGTCTGACATCTACGCCTTCGCGATCTGCTGTAGTTTTTGCCATAGCATCTGGTCTTACATTAAATCCGATAATGATAGCATTTGATGCAGATGCCAAAATAACATCACTTTCATTGATAGCACCAACACCAGCATGGATTACTTTTACAACAACTTCATCATTAGAAAGCTTGATAAGAGACTGTTTTACTGCTTCTACAGAACCCTGTACATCCGCTTTTACAATAATATTTAATTCTTTTACATTGCCTGACTGAATCTGTGAGAACAAATCATCCAAAGACATTCTGGTCTTTGTATCTTCGATAAGCTTGTTCTTGCCCTCAGAAATAAATGTCTCTGCAAAGCTTCTTGCTTCCTTCTCAGAATCCATTGCAACAAAAATCTCACCAGCGTTTGGAACATCACTAAGTCCTAAAATCTCTACTGGAGTAGAAGGAGTTGCAACCTTTACACGTCTGCCATTTTCATCAATCATGGCACGAACTTTACCATAAGAACTTCCAGCTGCGATTGGATCTCCAACATGAAGTGTACCTTTTTGAACAAGAACAGTTGCGACTGCACCACGTCCCTTGTCAAGCTGAGCTTCGATAACAAGACCTCTGGCTGTTCTCTTAGGATTTGCCTTTAATTCAAGCACTTCTGCTGTCAAAAGAATCATCTCAAGAAGGGTATCGATTCCCTCGTGGGTATGAGCTGAAACTGGAACAAAAATAGTACTTCCGCCCCAATCTTCAGGAATCAGTTCATATTCAGACAATTCCTGCTTTACTCTCTCAATATTGGCATTTGGCTTATCAATCTTGTTGATAGCAACAATAATTTCAATTCCTGCTGCTTTTGCATGATTAATCGCCTCAACAGTCTGTGGCATAACACCATCATCTGCAGCTACAACCAAAATTGCGATGTCAGTAGAATTTGCACCACGCATACGCATGGCAGTAAAGGCCTCATGTCCAGGTGTATCGAGGAAAGTAATCTTTTGTCCATTGATTGGAACCATATAAGCACCGATATGCTGTGTGATACCACCAGCCTCACGGTCTGTCACCTTTGTATCACGGATTGCATCCAAAAGTGATGTTTTACCATGATCAACGTGTCCCATTACGCAGACAACAGGTGGGCGAGCAACCATCTCGTCTTCAGACTCTTCTTCTTCACGAAGGAGCTCTTCGATAACATCAACTTTTACTTCTGGTTCGCAGATGCAGTTAAACTCAAGTGCGATTTCTTCTGCCTGCTCATAGTCAACTTCCTGGTTTACTGTAACCATAATTCCCTTGAGGAAAAGTTTTTTAACGATTACAGATGCCTGAACCTTCATCTTGTCTGCAAGGTCCTTGATTGTAATGCGTTCTGGCAATGTAAGTGTAAGGATTTCATTTGGATCCTTCTCAACAGGCTTCTGCTGTGGAGCCTTATTTTTCTTCTTGCCACCATTCTTTTCAAGATTTACATAGCGTTCCTGCTTCTTGTCCTTCTGATCATAATCGTGTTTCTTCTTACGATTATCATCACGGCCTCTTCCGTTATTCTGCTTAACATCTGCTGCTGGTGCAGCTGCTGCCATATTATTTTTACGATTGTCATCACGGAAGTTTCCGTTAGAACGTCCTGCATTTCTGTCGTTTCTGTCGCTTCTGTCGTTTCTGTTATTTGAAAATCCGCCACGGTTTCCGTCATTATTGCGTGCTGGTCTGTTGTCATTTGAACCATAGCGATTACTTGGACGATTTTCTCCATCCATCTGCCTTGGACGAATTGGGCCACGATTGGTATTGGCATTATCTCTTTTCTCGCCACGATTATTATCCTGACGCTCTTTTCTTGCCAATCTCTCCTGACGTTCTTTTTCCTCCTGCACTCTGTGTGAAGGACGAACTGTACGCTCGCTTTCTGGTCTTACAGTAATACGGCTTTGTGCTGGTCTTGCATTACCGTTACCATTTCTATTTCCATCATTCTTTTGTCCATCAGGGCGTCTTCTTTGTCCATCGCCTTCTCTTCTAGGGCGCTGCTGCTTGCTATACTGTGCATTAAAGACAGCAGTAATGCTGGATTTCTTCTTTGGTCTCGCCCCTTCTTCTTTAGCTTTATGGGAAGCATCATCAGTATGCTTCTCTTCAGTTTTATTTGAAGCCGCATCTGCATGTTTTGCTTCAGCTTTGTCAGACTCAGTATTTTTCTGAGCCTCTTTTGGTTCTGCCACCTTATTTTCTACAGGCTTTTTAACAGCAGCCTTTTCACCTGCCGCTTCGGCCTTTTTAAACTTCTTTTGTACAAGTTCAAGCGTATCGCCTTCTATTCCACTTTGGCTCTTTACTTCAATACCATTTGCAGCCAAATGTGCAATAATCTCTTTTGATTCTACGCCTAACTGTTTTGCTAATTCATATACTCTAACTTTTGCCATATTATTTCCTCCGATATTCAGAAGTTATACCTCTGTGATTTTATTTTTAACTGCTTTTGCCAAGTTCTCATCCATGATGGCCAAAGACGCTCGAAATTCTTTGCCAATGGCATGTCCCAATTCTTCCTTCGAGCCAAAAATCAGGATCTCGCATTCATAAAAATCACACATATTTAAAAAGTTCTTTTTGGTATTATCTGATGCATCCTCTGCAACAACAACAAGATAAGCAATTCCCGTCTTCACAGCTTTTTCTACGGAAAACTCTCCGCTTACAACTTTTCTTGCTTTTGCCGCCATACCAAGCATTGCAAGTGCTTTATTTTGCATCATTCAAACTCCTTTTCCAACTTTTCAAATATATCTTCCGGTATTTTGCACTTCAATGAACGTTCTAAGCCTCGGTTTTTTTTCGCCTTCTCAAAACACATCTTGTCATTGCAAAGGTAGGTTCCTCTTCCATTTGCTCTGCCTGAAGCATCTAAAAGAAAATCTCCTTCCTTTGTATGAACCAGACGAATCAAACCATCTTTATCCTTCATCTCGTTACATCCCACGCATTTTCTTTGTGGAATCTTCTTTTGATTCATATTACTCTTCGCCTTCTGTCTCTACAGATGCATCATCATATGCATCGCTCTCTTCGTAATCATCGTCATAATACTCATCATCATCATAGTATTCATCTTCGTATTCTGACTCATAATCGAGGAAATCGCCTGCTTCTCTAGCCTGTGTCTCGCTCTTGATATCAATCTTGAAACCAGTAAGATGAGCAGCAAGTCTTGCGTTCTGTCCTTCCTTACCAATAGCAAGTGACAATTGATAATCTGGTACTACTACCTTTGCTGTCTTTTCGTCAGCATCCGCAATTACTGAAATAACCTTTGCTGGGCTAAGTGCATGTTCAATAAGCATAGCAGGGTTTTCGTTCCACTCAATGATATCAATTTTTTCTCCACGGAGTTCGTCAACAATAGCATTTACACGGCTACCATTCATACCAACACATGCGCCTACTGGATCTACATTTTCATCATCTGACCAAACAGCCATCTTTGTTCTGCTTCCAGCTTCTCTTGTGATTGCCTTGATTTCAACAATGCCATCTCTTACTTCTGCAACTTCTTCTTCAAACAATCTCTTTACAAGCTCTGGATGAGTTCTTGATACAAGCACCTTTGGTCCACGAGTTGTGTCCTTTACTTCCAAAATCAAAACTTTGATTCTTTCAGTTGGTTCAAAATGCTCTCCTCTTACCTGCTCATTTTCTGCCAAGAAAGCATCTGTTCTGCCAAGGTTTACAGAAATATTCTTTCCAATATATCGCTGAACAATACCGGTAACAACGGTTCTCTCAAGCTGATAATACTCATCAAATACCATCTTTCTTTCTTCTTCACGGATTTTCTGTAAAATGGTATTCTTTGCGCTCATAGTTGCAATACGGCCAAATTCTTTTGACTTAACCTCTACATTGACAACATCTCCGAGCATATACTTGCCATCCATCTCCTGTGCAGCTTCTAAGCTAATCTGCTCTACAGGATCTTCTACATTTTCTACAACTGTTTTAGCAGCCATAACTGAGAACTCGCAAGACTCAGGATCAATATTTACTGTGATATTGTCTGCCTTTCCAAAATGGTTCTTACAAGCAATCAAAAGAGAATTTTCAATTGCCTCAAGTAAAACCTCTTTGCTAATGTTCTTTTCTGTCTCTAAAATATTTAACGCTTCTAACAACTCATTGTTTTTCATTTTTTAATCCTCCTTTTATTGTCACGTTAAAAATCAAATGCCAAACGAATCAGAGCAATATCTGACTTGTTAAATTTGTATTCATCTTCATCTATGCTTATAGTAACACTCGAATCATCATAAGAAATAAGTGTTCCGCTAAATTCCTTGCATCCATCAATTTGCTTGTAGGTCTTGATGTCTACATCTTTGCCTACGCTTCTGGCAAAATCTCTCTCTTTTTTAAGTGGTCTTCCAAGCCCCGGTGAGCTTACTTCAAAAACATAAGCATCTGAAATGTAATCCAACTCATCAAGTAATACATTCATCTCTCTGCTTACATCAACACAGTCATCGATTGTTATTCCGCCTGGCTTATCAATATAGGCTCTCAAATAATAATCCTGACCTTCTTTTACATATTCGACATCCACCAACTCAAATCCTTTTTTCTCAAGGATCGGAAGAATCAGCTCTTCTGTCTTTTGCTCATAAACTTCTCTTTGGGACATAGGCCACCATCCTTTCTATGATCTGCAAGCAGAACTTTTACGCTAAAAAATTGAGAGTGGATAAATCCACTCTCAATCTAGTCGCTTATCAACTTGCAATAACAGTTCGTAGGGGAATCGAACCCCTGTTTCCGCCGTGAGAGGGCGGCGTCTTAACCGCTTGACCAAGGAACCA
>CAVIOJ010000119.1:0-7837 GCA_963644225.1 Lachnospiraceae bacterium
TTCCAAAGATGCGTGAAACAAATCATTTCTCACATCGGAGATCAATGCATACCTATTATTTAAAAGATATGTTGACATCTCTCGGATTCCTCTTGTGATACGTCGCATCTGTGCAGCAGATTCCATGATTGAGCCGATACATAAATCCTCATTGGATTCCATAAGTTCCAAATAGGAATCCATGGCTCCGCGAACCAAAGCATTGCTGTTGTTGATTTCCCAGTTTTCCGCCTTATGGACCATCTCAAGTGGAATAATATGATTGGCATCCAAATCCGTCTTTGCATCCACTTTGTTTCTTGCACACCAATAGACATACTCTGTGTTCACTCGTTCTACCATGGTGCCAAATTTCTTCACTTTATGGTAAATATCTGCATAGGCACAAAAAAGCTGATGTCTCTGCAAAAGCGCGCTACGAAGAAAAATCTTACGCATTTTAGGTTCTGCAGCAAGGAATCTTTTTAAATCTACATAACCCTCACAAGGAAATACATAAAGGCATACGTCCGTATCTGCCACATAATCACATATAAAATAGTCCTGCTCCAAGATTCCAATAATGGAATTTTGTCCAAGTGAAATATGATCAAATTCCAATTGAATAGAGGCAGATCCTTCTTTTATAATGTACCAGGCCTGTACTCTCTCATTTTTTTCGGCAATGGTTTGCCCGGCCTTCAGACGAATCGTATCCATCCCATCTTCCTTTCTATTGTGTTAATTCGTATCCAATCCACACAATTTGTCAACAGATGCAATAATCTCCATGATCTCCGGGACATAATATTCATGCTCCTTCATCATGGCATCGATTTCATTTCGCTCGCTTTTTACCATGCGACGATTGTCTTCAATATGACTGCGAATTTTTTGTCTTCTTTTGACAAAAGTTTTCTTGGTTTCGGTCATTTCCTCTGGATTTAAGAATACTTTTGTCTGACCCTGCCAATATTTTGGATCGTGCAAATTAATCAAATTGAGTAATCTAAGCAGTCTGGCGTTAAAAAATTCCAAATCGTCATTGTTACGCATATAGCGCTCTTTTTCCCTGACAGACAAAGTATATTGATCCCACAAAAAATTGAGTTCCGTAGAGTTTGCAACCTGATATTTATCTTTTGTATAAGCAATTGCCTTTGTCACATTGGCATATTTCATGCAAACAACATTAAGTAAATTGATGGCCTGATTTTGCTTGCGAAGAGCCATTTTTTGTTTCTTTTGCAGCATCAGACTTCTGACATATATCAAAAAGCCTCCTAATGCTCCCACAAAAAATAAAATCAAGAAAGCAAGATTCATATCAAAATCTGACATAAATCCAATGACTAGAAACAGAATCAGCATCATGGTATAAAAAGCAAAAATTGCGATACCAGCTTTTTTTAAAATTTTACGTTCTTTTTTGATAAGATCTCGCTCGATTTCCCACTGATGTTTTTGCCCCTCCAAACTATTTTTCTCTCTTCGAACCTTATCTAAGTAGCGTTCATTTTCGAGCATACGATGAATGGTCTGGGGAACTTCATCTTCATTTTGTTCCATCAGTTGGTACTGTTCATCCGAAATGTGAAATTCCGTATTTTCGTAGGCTTCCCTGGCAACTAAAAGCTGTTCAATATTAGACGAAGCTTCCTTAATGGCGTCCATCCTCTCTTTCGGCAAAGCCTCAAAGGATTGAATATCCTTTAGATAAGCGCTGACATCACGATATTCTTTTTTCTCTCCCTCGATTTCTTTGGTCAGGGATACAATCTGCTCACAAGAATCCAAAATATAATGCTCTATTCGCTGAGGATCATTCCAGTCATCAATCTCGTCGATTTCCTGATATACCTTTGCGAAGGCTTCATCCAATTCCTGCTCTTTTTTTCTCTTTTTTCCAAAAAATAACATATGTTACTCCGTGTTAAATCCGACACAGGCGGTTATATTGTACTTTCCACTCTTTTAAAATAGGTGCAATGGTTTCATCCTTTTTACCCCGATTCCTTATTGCATCCTGAATCTTTTCATCAAATTCTAGAATAGACGACTTTTTGCTGAGTGCTGTGACTTCTTCCTTGATTTCTTCTACCATATCCGGTGGAATAAAATATTTGTCCACCAATTCCATAAAGCGGTTTTCGTCATGATTGCAGCGAAGGGATGCAAGCATCAAGCGAAGTGATAATGGCTTATGATTTCTCTTGTATGCTTCCTCAAAACAAAGTGCAGCTTCTTCAAAAAAGAAAAGTCGACCATAGGAAACGCCGAGATTGTGCCACACATCTCCCTCAAAGCTGGTAATGCCATGAGTCACCATCGGATCATCGAGAAGCTGTTCATATTCATAAATAGCATCTACGATTTTATCTTTTTCCAAAAGCCTGTCTGCCCGCATTTTTTTGCATTCAGATGGACTCTTATTTTCAAAAGATGCAATCACCTGCAATACTTCCCGTATCTCACCATTGGTAAGATAACCACTGTATGTCAAAATATGGCCAACAAAGACATGCAAAGGAGCCTGCTTTGAAACAGCATCAATGAGTGTTTTTTCCAAGTCCTTGGCATCTAACTGAGAGCCAATCCACTGACAAAGTTCTTTTGACATAAAGGAAGCATCCAGCAAATATGTATTTTTCCAGATATAAAAGCTAAGCTCTTCCAACGAATAAATATTTAGAGCACTTTCCTCTAAATAAAAAGGTGTTGCAGCTATAGCCTGTTTACAAAGTATCAATTCTCCCATAGAAAATTCCTATTCGATACAAACAATATGTTCCCAAACCTTGTTGCTAGGTGGCACGATTTCTCCAAATCCAAGGTCGCGAATTTGAATCTGAATGCTCTTGTCAGATAGCGGATGCGCACTGATGCGAAGTCTGGTTGTTCTAGGAGGACGATTGGCAAGATCTGTCATATCAGTCATCTCAAGAAGCTGTACATGTGCTTCCCTGCTGTCCGGTTCCTGAATCCAAACCTCGATTTCAGGACTTCCATCTAATATGACCTCGCACTCTCCTGTCTGTTCAAACCAGCTTTCTCCCGCATTAAGCAGAGTGAAAAATTGCATTTCATTGCGTATTAAAACCTTTAAATATAAGTTGACTTTTAACTCATTGTCACCCATATAGACAAAAGGCCATTTATCCTTGTTGTCTTTGCAAAATCCAGCGTAGCAAGCACCCTTGGAATACAAATTCTTTCCAAGAAATACCTTTCTGGTGTGGCATAAAAACTGTAAAGAAGTCTTCATCCAATCCCCATCAAATCCATCTCCAATAAGATAGACTGCCGAGACAACTCGGCCAGCAAAAAAGGTCTTGGCTTTTTCTAAGAATTCCTCATCTTTATTATCTTTTAATTCCAAAAGATCGCTTTCTTCAATGGTAATAACCTGGGGCGTTGATTGAAGGTTTCGATGTAAGCGAAATCCTTGCAGATTCTTTTTTGTATAATCAAACATGACTACATCATGCAAAAAAGTCTCCTGGCTTTGTGAGAGTGCATAATAATAAAAACTCTCCTTTCTATCAATCAAAAGAATTTTTTCTTTTTCAATACCAATCTTTTGAAAAATATCACCAAAAAGTTCTATGTAATCTGTCGATATACCATCCACACACACCACGACTTTGGCCAGAGGTAAGGATGCATGGATACTTCCCGCCATGGAAAAAATTCGCTTGATAAAAATCGCAAGCAAGTCTCTGGCGAAATACTTTTCGTGCTCCACAAAAACTTCCTCGTTTTTATAAGCACTTTCAAAGAGTTTCTCTACACAAAGAGCTTCTCCCGATTTGATGCGAAGCGTGGCTTCTCTTCCGAAATACCATTGTCCTATGCCACGTTTTTTAGCAAGAATCGTAGGAATCTGGTAGCTCTCACTCCCCATAACGGTACTTATGGTTTGGGGTTCTGTCATATTCTGTTGGTAAAAACTTAACATGGTATATTGGGCATCTATATCTATGCCCAAATACAATCCTGACATTTCACTTGCCATCTTATCCTCTTAAACTCTTGTAAATAATTCTTTTGTAACCACATCTAAGCCCTGGTACTGCATCATAAGCTCTGCTAGTTGGTTGTCTTCTCCGTAAATATAAGCACTTTGCATTGCATTTAACATATCATAGCGATCCAAATTGCCTTCCTGTAAATCACTAGATATGGCCAAATCATCTGACGCCACAGGCGAATCCGAAATCTCCGGAGTATACAATTCATAGTGAATATTTTCTCCAAAGAAAACCACAAACTGTTTTACAAAAATGCCATCGTACATCTCTGACATTTCATCCGTCAGAACTTCCTTGTCATCAAACTGATAAGAAATAATAACTCGCTCTTTCGGATTGCCACAATATTCAACAAAATATTTGTCATAGAGATGATATTTGATCATCAATTTAGCATCTACATTTTTATAAAATTTAAAGTAAATATTTCTGGAAAGATAATACTGCAGCAGTCCATCTAAAACATTGTATTCATACTCTTCAAGATGTAATCGACTTGATAAATACTTCATATAGGCCAGTTTTGGACTTTCCTTTAAATCGGCTCCATGCTTAAAGTAATAGGCAATATAATCAAATATATGAGAAGGTACACCTTCTGATGAGAGCATATAGGCATGTGCCCAATAATTGATATAAGCCTCCATAAGCATCTTATCTTTGCCACGGGTCATATATGAATCAAATATGTCTGCAACTTCAGGAGATAAACTTTCAGCGTAAAGAGCCTGGAACAAAATATTTTCTTCCAAGTCAAGTGCTGCAATCTCCTCTTTTTTTGCTTCCTTCCAAAGGCAAATCATATCAGCTGTAGGACCGATATAATATTTGACCAGGTAAGAAAGTGTAATAGTAGAAAAAACCTTTTTGCTAAAAAGATATCCTGTCAAAGCAAGCAGGAATTCATCCTGGTTTTCTTCATTGATTTTGATTTGATTCTCACAAATCGAAAGTAAAACACGATCATCTACTCCCAAGCAGTCATACTCGCGTACCATGAGATAGGCGCGATCCATATTCTGTCTTTGAGCAAAAAGTTGTACCACAAAACGCCTGGTATCACGTGAGAGCAAGTCATAATCGACTCTTGTCGCGAAATGATATTCAAGCATCTCTTCGCGACAATGCTTTGCAAAAAAGGCTATGATATCTTTATACTTGCTGCGTTTATAGCTTTCAGAAACCAAAGATGATTCTAAGAATATTTTGACTCTTGGAATATCCTCTAAGCTATAGTCGTCTGCACATTTCTTTTTATCGAAATCCGCCAAGATAAAAGGAAGCGCATTTGGCGCAAGTAGGCGGAGTCTATCCAAAAATCGTTCTGGATACATAAGGCGCTGCAGGCTGTATGCCTTTGTATCGCTAAGCAAAGTTCCGTCTGCTCTCTCTAAAATCAATCGATAGTTTCCAGGAAGTATGGGAACATATGCCTGATAATTAATTACTGGCACAGCCACCGGGATTTCGTATTGTTCCTGATAGATAAAAACTCTTTGAATACCAGGATACAGACATACCATTTTTTTCATATAGATCATGCCAGAAATCAGTTCCGCCATATTTGAATCAACCAAACCAATCTCCATGACATTTTGATAGATAATTGCCAAATTGTCATTCATGTGACCCAGTTTCATCTGTTCGATGGCAAAAGTTTCAATGCTTCGAAGATACTGTTCATACAGATTCGTATCTTTTTTTCTATTGGCTATAATGTTGGCGTAAAGAAGGGCCTTCTTTGGATAAGGAAGTCCACAGCTGTAACGAAAATACATAACCAGCATCTGTGGCAGATTCTCTGTACTGTCATCTGGCAAAGACATCATATAGGCTTCATAAAGTCCATTCAAACGCAAGTCAAGAGAAATAGCCTCACGAAAATATGGAAGCGATGTCTCATTGAAAGTATTGGTGCGAAGCAAATATGCCGTTATTGAAGAAAAAGCTTCCTGGCTTTCTTTTGCTTCGTATGCGCATTTTGCGAGGAAGAATACTTTTTTATCAAATTCTTTTTCTTTGTCTAAAATTGAAAAAATCTGTTCTGCCAAATCTGCAGAAAGCCTCGTATGCTTGGCAGCCCAATACATCACTTGCATACTGTTCTTATCAAACTCCTGCAAGAGGTATGACTCCTGTTCAAGGACGCTATATGCTTCAATGTATAGGAAAATAGAAGTATGGCCTGCCGAAAGCCACTGAAAAATAGCCTTTAGTTTTTGTGCTGGATCAGCGATATATTCCTGTCGTAAAAAGAGAAGGAACCAAAAAATCCTCACATCCTCAGATTTTTCGCGAAAAATAGTTTCTATCTCCTGTGTGATTCGATTTACATAAGACTCTTCCGGTTCAAGTAAAGTACACAAGTACAAAAGATAAGCCCAGGCAGCACTGCTTTTATCTGTAATCTCTTTTTTCATATCAGAAATAATCCAAAGAGCTTCCTGGCGCTGCTTATTTACTATATAGCATTGGGCTTTCATCAACTGAATCCAAGGAGAATTTTCTTTGTATTGTCTTAGTTCTTCTAAAAGTTCTATAGACTTATTGCACCAATCTCCCGTTGTGATCTTTCTAAAGCGAAAGTCTTTATATGTATTCTGTAAAGAAGCGATGCAGACTTTTTTCGGAGATGAAACCACTTCCTTTTCTTCATCTTCCAAATCAAAGGTCGCCATGATTTCAATCTCTCTTTTTGTACCTTTGCTGGAAAAAGTAATCTTGGCACGGTTTTGTCCCGCATGCATTTTGTTTTTGTGAATATAATAGTTAAGCAGCATACTACTTCCCAAAAAATAATCGGAAGTAATAACATCTTTTTCTACTGTAATAAATGGTGCGTCACAGGATACATCAATCTGAATATAGCCCCAGGTATTTTTTGCAATCACCAATGTCTCTTTACGATTCTCACTAACACGGTAAAAATTCTCAATGCGCTCTCTAATTGTAAAATCAACAGGATCTTTTGCCCCAATGGCAACTAAAAACTCCTCGAAGTTTGCCTCCGTAGGAAGGGCTTTTTTGTATCCTGCATATGCAAGCTGGACTGAAGTATCACAAGAAGCTATAAAATCAGCAAATTGTGGGCTAAAAAAGAGCTGCATTGCCTCATTCCAGTGTCCCTGAGCCAAGGCAGAAAAATCAGAAATCGAGGTGATTTCACCTGTGGATGCCATGAGATGTTTTTTTTCAAATGACACAACAAAAGGAAGGCGATATTCCTGCTGGTTACAAAGAATGGTAAAGTAACCTTCAAGCTTATCTCCTTCTAGGTACTGCTGGCCTAATACTTCAAATCTAATAACCGCTTCTGTGCCATCAAATTGAGGACGAATAATGCGAATGTATGGATTTGAAGTGTAGACAACACCACGCATAGGATGCTCTCCCGTGCATCGCATAGAAAACTCTCCCATTAGTTTCTGTCTTTCTATGCCAACGAGAGTAACAACTTCCTCCGAAAATGCGATCTGGGGTCTTTTATTGTCAAATTTGTCTTCTGACATCCGCCAGATTCTCTTACGCAAAATAGAACTCCTAACTGCCATCGCCTTATTTCATTGCATTTTTAACCGGAATAAGACTATAATGACATGAGCGAAAAAATCAACTGTCACGCTCACAATATATAGAAAAATTATAAACTATTTACAGGGGACATGCAATAAACTTTCCCCCTTCAAGGAGACGTCATGTTAAAGCATAAAGACCATTTTCACGGAAGTGATTTAGAAAAAATTGAGGCCATTTACGGCATCAAAAAAGAGGATATCGTTAGTTTTTCTGCCAATGTAAATCCACTTGGCATATCACCAAAATTAAAG
>CAVIOJ010000120.1:0-7388 GCA_963644225.1 Lachnospiraceae bacterium
TAAATGAACACAAACAATCGGGGAGAGCCGAAAACGATACCAACAAATTAGCAATGGAAGACGAGTTCAGGCTCTTGACGCTGCAGCCCCATTCGCGAGAGGCGAAATACGTTACCTGTTCGCAAATCTTTGACAACGCCAGACTCGCTTTCTGGGGCCCAGGCCCGCCGACTACTTTCATAGAAGCAAGCCCGCTGCCTGGTATTTAGGTAACAAGGCTTTGCAGCACCAGCTTGCAAGCCCAAAGGCCGCCCCAGATGAACACTCACACGGTGTTCATGGGATCAAAATCGAACCAGATGAGGACCTTGGCGTACTTTTTCTCGGTTTGCATCACAAGAGAAAGCGTATCCTTTATCTCAATCAGTCTGTCGTATGAGGGGTCTTTACAATAGATGACCTTGCGGTAGATGTCCTTTACTTTTGCCACCGCAGCATCGGATGCCCCCAGACAGCGTACATCAGCGAAATCCTTTTGGATGAGACCGGCCAATTCTTCTACCGTGTCAGAGACTGCCTCCTCATCCTCCGAGGTAAGAAGTACCATAAGTAAATGCCCCGCCGGTGGATAATCCATCAAGAGGCGATAGGCGATCTCCTTTTCATAGAAGCTGGCGTAGTCGTGGTCTTTTGCTGCCACGATGCTATAGTGGTCAGGCTGATAAGTCTGCAAAACCACACGCCCAGGCACATCTCCTCTTCCAGCCCTTCCAGCAGCCTGTGTCAAAAGCTGAAAGGTTCGCTCTCCACAGTGATAATCGCTGGCATTTAAAGACATATCTGCCGCCAAAATACCGACTAAGGTCACATTGGAAAAATCGTGGCCCTTGACGATCATCTGGGTACCTATCAAAATATCCGCCTCTCCCTTGGCAAAGGAAGAGAGGATTTTTTCATGGCCATTTTTTCCACGCGTAGTATCCATATCCATGCGAAGGATTCTGGCTTCTGGAAAAGTAGCCGCAACAATCTCTTCAAACTTTTGCGTGCCGGCCTTGAATCCTCCGATATAAGCAGATCCGCAGTCCGGACAACGACTTGGTTTTTTCGTCTCATAGCCACAGTAGTGACAACGCAAAATGTCGCCCCTGTGCAGGCTTAAGGAGACGTCACAATGGGGACATTTTATCACATGGCCACAGGCTCTGCAAGAAACGAAGCCCAGCAGTCCACGACGGTTGATAAAGAGCATAATCTGCTCTTTTTTCTCCAGACGGTCCTTCATCAACTCCTGCAATCTGCGGGACAAAACAGATCGATTGCCCTCCCGCAGTTCCTGGCGCAAATCCACGATCTCGCATTCCGGAAGGGCTCGTCCAGACACCCTCTCCGGCAGTTCTAGGAGTTTGTATTTGCCGCTTTTTGCCAAAGCAAAAGACTCAACGGAAGGTGTGGCGGAACCAAGCACCACCGCAGCGCCCTGCATTCTGGCTCTGGCGATGGCTGTCTCCCTGGCATGATAGCGCGGAACAACTTCACTCTTGTAGGAAGGTTCATGCTCCTCATCTATGATGATAAGTCCTAAGTTTGAAAATGGTGTGAAAAGTGCAGATCTGGGACCCACCATGATGGAAATCTGGCCACTTTTTGCACGTTCGAACTGATCAAAACGTTCTCCTGGAGACATCCTGGAATTTAAAATAGAAACCACGTCGCCGAATCTGGCATAAAATCGCATCAGGGTCTGATAGGTAAGGGAAATCTCCGGAATCAGTACAATGGCGCTCTCCCCTCGGCCTATGGTCTTTTCTATGAGTTCCATATAGACTTCCGTCTTGCCGCTTCCGGTAACACCATACAAAAGATATGTCTCCCTTTTGCCAGCCAAGATATCTGCTTCAACCAAATCCACAGCCCTTTTTTGGCTCTCATTTAAAGTATGGCGCTTTACATTTTCTGCATCAGAAGAAACTGGATTTCGAAAGATTCGCTCCGTCTCCACCGAAATCCAGCCATTTTTTTCAAAGTCACGAATAACCGCCGAAGAAATTCCCATCTCCTTGGTCACATAGTCCCAGGCAATGCTCTTTTTTTCCATCAAAAGTAAAAGAAGTCTTTCCTTGGCCAGGCTGTGTCTGCTCTTTGCTATCAAAGATGCATATTCTTCCTTTGCTCTTTTTTCATCCAAGCGCAAAACCAGGTGTTTTTTTTCCTTGATTGCTTCCTTCTTTTTGATGGGAAGGACTGTCTTTAGGGCCTGGTTCATGGTGCCGCCGTAATGCCTATGCATCCAGTCCGCCAGGGCAATCAGAGTGGACTCCACAGGAATGCTGTCCTTGGCAGTACCAAGGATTGGCTTGATACGATTTGGATCAATCTTTGCTTCTCCAGAAATCCCCACCACAAATCCGCTCATCCTGCGGCTGCCATTGCCAAAAGGAATGATGACGCGAGATCCAACGGCAATGCCACCTACAAGATTTTCTGGAATCTCATACTGAAATGTCTTGTCCAATTTTTCGATGGAAATATCTATAATCACATCTGCGTATTGCATCTTGCGCCCTCCTTTCTTCCACTCTATTTTTTATGTTAACCTGCCTGATCCTATGACTGTCTCAACTCTTCTAAGACTTCCTGAATCAGAACGCGCTCATCCATCGGATATTTTTTGCCCTTGATTTCCTGGTAATCCTCGTGGCCCTTTCCAGCAAGAACTATGATATCTCCAGGCTTTCCATGGGTAATGGCATAACGGATGGCATCTTTTCTATCGATGATTTCCACATACTCACCAGTTGTTTTTGAAATACCTGTCTTGATATCATCGATGATGGCCTGTGGCTCTTCAAAACGAGGGTTGTCGGAAGTGATAATGGTAAGATCCGCCAATTTACCGGACACCTCTCCCATCTCGAATCGTCGCAATTTTGATCGATTTCCACCGCATCCAAAGAGGCAAACCAGGCGTCCCGGCTCATACTCTCGCAATGTAGTAAGAAGGCTCTCCAAGCTCATGGCATTGTGGGCATAATCTATCATCAGAGTAAATTCATCTGATACGTGCACAAGTTCTATACGTCCCTTGACCTTGGCACTCTTTAATGCTTTTTTCATGATATCTACCGCAACACCATAGTGGTTGCAGATAGCAACAGCGGTAAGGGAGTTGTATACGCTAAATCTTCCTGGCACAGGAGTCTCAATCTCTCCTTCTACCAGGCCGGATACATGATAAGACACTCCAAGGCTTCCTCCGTCGCGAACCAGCTGCATATCGCTTGCCTTGATATCTGCCTTCTCAGAAAATCCATAAGAAATCACATCACATGTGTGATCCTTTAAAATAGCCTCAGTGTGGGCATCATCTGCATTGACAATGCCTAGTCGACATTTTTTAAAAAGCAAAGCCTTGCAGGCTAGATACTCTTCAAAAGATGCATGCTCATTTGGTCCGATATGGTCAGGCTCTAAGTTGGTAAAGATGCCCACATCAAATGTAAATCCATCCACGCGGTGCATCATAAGTCCCTGGGAAGAAACTTCCATGACAGCATACTCACATCCCGCCTCAAGCATCTTGGCAAAATATTCCTGCACCACATAAGACTCTGGAGTGGTGTTGTTGGCTGGAATGTGTAAATCCCCGATGATAGCTTCTATGGTTCCAATCAGGCCGACAGAAAATCCAGCATTTTCCATGATGGATTTAACCATGTAAGTAGTGGTTGTCTTGCCCTTGGTTCCGGTGATTCCGATGACTTTTAACTTGTCTGCCGGATAGTCAAAATAGGCTGCAGAAAGATATGCCAAAGCAACTCTGGTATCCTCTACCTTTATGATGGTGACATCTCCTGTTACGTCCACTTCATCAGAAACCACCAAAACAGACGCGCCATTTTTTACCACGTCAGCCGCAAAGCTATGGCCGTCTACTGCTGCACCCTTAATGCAGACAAAGAGAGAATCGACTTCTACCTTTCTAGAGTCATAGACGAGGCTTGTAACCTCTTTTTCCAAGTCTCCCTGCACTACCTGATAATCTAATTTTTCCAATAAATCTTTTAATTTTTTCATCTCGCATCTCCTTATAAAAGACAAAAATCCATAAGTAAAAGTATAACAAAATTTCTATGAAATTCCCATAGTATTACTCCTATTCTCCCATTGAATTTTGAGTCCAGCTATTATATGATATTTCCAAATGGTGTATTGCCGCATGAGTTTAGGCATACACAAAGCACATTATGGAGGTATATTATGCGTCATCTTATGAGCCCTCTGGATTTTTCCCCGGAGGAATTAGACCAGCTAATGGATTTGGCCGATGACATGCGAAGCAATCCTGCGAAGTACGCAGAATCCTGTCACGGTAAAAAGTTAGCCACCTGTTTTTACGAACCAAGTACCCGTACACGACTCAGTTTTGAGGCCGCCATGTTAAACTTAGGTGGTTCTACTTTAGGTTTTGCATCCGCCGATTCATCTTCCGCCGCCAAGGGCGAAAGCGTTTCTGATACTATTCGAGTTATTTCTTGTTACGCTGACATCTGTGCCATGCGTCATCCAAAGGAAGGTGCTCCTCTCGTTGCTTCTTCCCACGCTACCATTCCTGTTATCAATGCTGGTGATGGTGGTCATCAACATCCTACCCAAACCCTTACCGATCTATATACCATTCGTTCCCTAAAGAATCGTCTTTCCAACCTGACTATCGGTCTTTGCGGGGATCTAAAATTTGGTCGAACCGTCCATTCTCTTATCAATGCCTTGGTTCGCTATACCGGTATAAAATTTATCCTGATTTCTCCGGAAGAGCTTCGCATTCCAAGCTATATCAGAGAAGACGTGTTGGATAAAAATAACATTCCTTATGAAGAGGTGGAAAATCTCGAAGAGGCCATGCCAGATTTGGACATCCTGTATATGACAAGAGTACAGAGAGAGCGCTTTTTTAACGAAGAAGACTACCTTCGCATGAAAGATTTTTATATCTTGAATCCAGAAAAAATGGCTCTGGCCAAGGAAGACATGGTTGTTCTTCATCCACTTCCTCGTGTAAATGAGATCTCAGTAGAAGTGGATGATGATCCTAGAGCAGCCTACTTCACCCAGGCCCAGCTCGGTGTCTACATCCGAATGGCCCTGATTTACACATTATTGGAGGTGCAACCATGTTAAATATAAGTGGAATCCATGAAGGCTTTGTACTTGACCATATCAAAGCCGGCATGAGCATGAAAATCTATAACGACCTGCATTTAGGAGAATTCGATTGTACCGTGGCCATCATCATGAATGCCAAAAGTAATAAGATGGGGAAAAAAGATATCATAAAGGTAGAATGTCCTATCGATGCCCTAGATCTCGATATCCTGGGTTATATCGATCACAATATCACGGTCAATGTGGTAAAAGGGGACAAAATCGTAGAGAAGATGCCTCTTAGCCTGCCAAGACAGATCAAAAATGTCATCTCCTGCAACAATCCAAGATGTATCACATCTATCGAGCAGGAATTAGACCAGATCTTTATTTTGACAGACGAAGAGAATGAAGTCTATCGATGCCGCTACTGCGAAGAAAAATATAGCGGAAAGTAAAAAGAAACTATATACATCTCGGTCCAAAGCAACAAACATTGCAAAAGAGGTTCAAAAGGAACATGTTGAAACACCAACGGGTGACTCCCGCATAAGGCCTCTCATAGGCGCCGCCTCTGCTTTCATACCAGGCATCCGAAAACTCGAAATGCTGCTGGTACTGGCGGTACTGGAAGTTGCCCGGCTCTAGGGCCACTGCCCTTCTGGCAAACTCTCTGGCATCTACGTTGTTGCCCAGGCCTTCGCTGGCAATAGCAGCATAGTAATACCATCTGGCTCCACGAGCAGATTCCGGTATGGAATTTAGCACATGCATAGCTTCCGCAAAATGTCGGCTGTTGATATAGTTGGCCGCAGCCCGCATCTCATTGGAGTCACCGCTATTTTGATAAGAGCCACTCTGGTAATTACCGTAAGACCCACCAGAAGTTCCGCCATAGCCGTAACCATAACCACCAAAAGAAGCTCCCTGCTGTCTTTCCTTCATGATGGTATCATAAGCCTGCTGCACCTCTTTAAATTTTTCCTCTGCCGCCTCCTTGTTTGGATTGTTGACATTGGCATCTGGGTGATACTTGCGGCTTAGGCTTCTATATGCTTTTTTGATCTCATCTTCGGATGCATCACGGCTTACGCCTAGCACCCTATAGGGATCGTTCATAATCTATCCTCCTAATCGTCCACTTTGGGGCGATTCTTTTTTTCTTTTATTTGTAAATACTCGTATCTGGTCCAAACTCCAGAATATAGTATGTTTCTTAAAATCTCAGCATTTTGTAAGATAGGCATGCGCTCAAATGATTTCGCTGCCTCTGCCATCAGGCTGGTAAAAGTCTGTCGGCAAAAAATCTCATACTCTTCTTTTGATTCCATCTCAAGAAAAGAAAGAGGATTGTAGTTGCCAGACTTTTTGTCTTTTTTCAGGTCCTCATAGGCATCTAAAAGATAGATAAACTTGCCCATATAAAATCCCATGGTCTCAAGGTCAGCCGACCACTCATCTTCCTTCCACTTGAAGATCTCTCCAAGCATCTGGCCTGTATATCCGGCAACAATATCGATATTTTTCTCCTTGGACTGCTGGGCCAAAGACAAATTTTTCATGTAGTCCTCTACCGCCTTTACCTGTCTAGGATAGCGGATGCTAATACGCTTGTAGTCCTTTTGCAAAGCCCCGGCAATGGCACGCTTGATATGGCTGCCATCATCCTCATAGTCATCTAAGAGATTGTGATAACTAAGGACGATATCCATAGCTGCCGCATAAGAAGTCGCCTCATTGATAAAGGCGGTCTTTTGGGCTGCAGGATGAACCACACAGCGATAGGAAATCTCCTCGTGCTCTAACTCATAGAGGCCGCTTAGCAAAATCAAAAGAAAGGTCAGATCATAATTTAAAAGCATCTGCCCCTTGACGCCCGCTTCTTCCTTGAGCTGTCTGCAAAGTCCACAATAGTAAGACTGGTAGATTTTTTCATCTTCTTCTTTTAGTTCCTTGCGATTGACATTGACATAACCAAACATAGTGCATTCCTCTTAGGTACGCTTGATAAATTCCATCTTGCATTTTGGACAGGTGATACAAATCTTGCCCTTGCCCTTTGGTGCTCTGATTTTTTGCTTGCAGGATGGACAGTAAAAAATACGATAAATCTTTTTTTGCTCCCTGTCATAGACAGCCTTACTTTTTTTGTAGGAAATTTTATTTTTAATCCCCTTAAAAAAGTAGCGCGTCTTGTCCGTCATACGAAGGAATTGCTGGTTCTCGTAATATCGCTTTGATATATTTTTGGACATCATGCGAAAATAAGAATATACAATCGCGGCGATGGCCAGCAAATAAAG
>CAVIOJ010000121.1:0-2588 GCA_963644225.1 Lachnospiraceae bacterium
GGATGCCACAGTCTCATCCTCTAGAATCGGCTGCATCAGGCGTTCAAGCCAGGCATCCGGCAATTCCGTATCGGTATTGACCAAGGCCACATGATGGGTGCTAAGTTCTAAGCCTCGATTGACCGTTCCGACGAATCCGAGATTCTCCTCATTTTGCAGTAAAAGGACTGATGAATTCTCACCTGCAAACTCCTGCAAGAATGGCCAGATTCGATTATCCGTGCTGCAATCGTCAATGAGAATATATGTGGCTTGCATTTTGGTCCGAAGTAATCCAGGAAGCAACTTTTCCAGATAGTCATAACCATTGTAAATAGGCACGATTACGTCGATTGGAACTTCCCAAGAAACAACTTTCAGCTGTCCTTCTTCCAGGGGCAAAACCTCTTCCTCTAACAAGACAAGCAGATTCTCCCTTTTTCTGGAAGGATCTGCTTTCTCCTGTAGATGCTCTATGGCATTTTTCCCTTTATCACGCACTTTAAGCAGCGCCTGCGTCACCGGCAACTGCTTTATGTGCTCCTTATAAAACTGACTGTGTCTTATCTTTTCTAATAACTGCCTCATTTTACTCGTATCACACCTATATTCCCCGAAAAACTCTTATCCAAGACATACTCTGTGATGGTTGCATTTGACTACATCCTATCATTTCGATATACCAAATACGAATCCGTCTGCGCAATCTGGGTGCATCCCAATGATTCCATATAGGACTCCATGCCCACATTGGCACCCACAATCATATAATCGATCTGTCTTCTCTGTAGTGCCGCAATAGCCTGATCCGCATCCGGCTGCGCATTATCCTCACATATTGTAGTAAGCAAGTAAGCATCCTGTACATCCTGCGAGCACTGGGTCAAATCAGTCTTGTTGGCATCACGAACCACCAGATAAGTATTGCGGTCCGTTACTATAATACACTTGGCATCTATAGTCTGATACTGCAGCGTCACAGTTAGAGGACAGGCGATGACAATCTCTGATTCATTTTCTCTATTTTCTTTTTCTGCCTCAAGCACATCCTTAAGTTGGAGAACGTCCGATTTGACCTCGTATTTATTTTGTGGAAAATCCAACTTCATGCGAGATACCATATTGCCTTGCGAAAAAAACATCAGACAGGCTAGTGATATCAAAAATAACCCCGCCACTAGAGGCTCTTTTTTGTGTATCAGTCTGCGAATGCAAATCACAATAGCCAGGGCTACAAGCATCACATAAGGCAGGCACCATAGGAAACGATAGTAAGATGCCGCGTCAAATAATTTGATCAGAATACGATAACTGAATTCATTTAGAATAATCAATATCGTAAGGCCCAGACAAATCAGCATCTTTTTTTTCGCCTCTTTTGAAGATACATAAAAAAGATATAAAAGAGACAATATAGATAAAGTCAGCCAGACCGGCGACGTTATGTAATAGGATGTGATCACGTTCCAAATATTAGTTGACATCTCATCTGCTCCTTCTTATTTTCCAAGAATATACCAAGCCATCAGTATCATATTTGGAATCACGCATACTAAGCATCTCCAAAAAATGCTCCAGAACTGTCTATACTCGATCATCAAAATCAGTCCGCCGATTGCTATCGCCAGAGGAATCACCGCCATGGATGACATGGCTATAGGCATGCTGGCCCAGGCAAGTAGCCCAAGAAAAGCCCAGTTGCCCGGCGCATCCTTGTCCCGAAGCAAAGCGATAATCGCATACAGACACATAGGAGCTACCACCGCTGCGCAAAATCCCTTGGACTCATAGCCTCTTACCATCATCATGAAAGAAGACGAGTGTTCACTAAGTGTAAACATTCCAAGGATAAAACAAATTATTGTAAAAAGAGAAGCGCACTTGTGCTGCTCTTTTACAGACTCTCTGGTAATGAGTACATATCCCCAAGTATAGCAGGTACAACCAGCCAACACGATGCACAAAGCCCGCACCGTATAGAGAGCCATGAGCCTTGCTTCCACACCAAATAGAGCTGCCAGTATGGCAAAAAATGGATAAAAGCAGGAAAGGGCATAATGAAGCGGTATTGCCGCAGAAGGCGTCATCCCTGCGAAAGCATCTCTGGACCAGAAAGCTCCATAAGTCACAAAAGCATTCATCTGGCCAATGTAGTAGCAGGTATCATAGCCCAAGTACTGCTGCCGCAAGGCAATCAACACGGTCCCAGCGCCCACTATCACGGCAAGCAAAGTCCAGACACTCACGGGAATACTTTTTACCGCCGCAAACCACTCCATGCGGTCTCGCAGTAGCATAACGATGGTTAGCAAAAGAGTAATCCCCGCCACCAGAATCTCAGCAAGCCGTAGGCTGTTGTGCAAAAATATCACCGGCAGAATAATGACCTGGAGCAATACAAAATAAGCAAAAAATCCGCACAAAATCTGCATCGGAAGATGGTCTATATGAATTTTTAATCTCTTTGAAACGCTATGTCCCCAGATGGCAAACAGTAAGAGTAATACCAGGAGGCATAATGCACAGCGAATTAGTTGGGGCATCCTAGAATTCTTCCTTCACACACTCCAGTGCTGCCATGAGCACCTTGTCCATATCGTAATACTTGT